>JBCAWW010000994.1:0-2521 GCA_038534415.1 Bacteroidota bacterium
CTTTTGACTTTGATGATCGCCCTAATGCTGAGTTTTGACTCAGGCAGCCTTTATGCGCAGACTACTAATTGGTTTACTGGCTTTGGTAACGCTTCGCGCAACGATCAGGTTTCTCTTATGGCTAATGACCCTTGGGGAAATGTATATGTAAATGGTGTGTTTAGAGACAACACCAATTTTATCAATCTCAGTCTCAACAATCCCGATGAAAAAGGCTTTATCGGTCGCCTTCAAGATGACGGGAATTTTGCTTGGGTTTCTGAAATTGATTCGATCCGCTACGCCAATGCTATGGCAGCTGATGGCTTTGGCAATATCTATTTGACTGGCTATGGCATCGATTTTACCTACAAACGCCAGATATTAGTTCGCCTAGACTCAAGTGGTAACTTTCTGGGTTCGCAAAGAGTATTGGGTTGCGAAATATATGATGTTGAAACTGACGCCAATGGAGACATCTTTATTGCGGGAATTATGGGTAACCACCTCATTTTTGATGGGGATACAGTACTCACCAATCCGGTCCAATCTGCCAATAATGTCTTGATTGCTGGCTTTATTCTTAAGTATGATCCTACCAATGATGTGGTGCTTTGGGGAGAAGTCGCTTATACCGATGCTGGAGCGATGGGATATGTGTCAGGTGCTAATCTTGCGCTAGATGGTAGTGGCAATGTTTATTTGACGGGCCGCTTTCGTAGTGATTCCCTCCGTTTAGGTGGATCTGCTACTGGCTTCACCCTGCTGCCTCAAACTTGGCAAGCCAATAGTTTCCTTGCCCGCTTCGACGGAAATGGTAGCATCCAGTGGGTCAGAAAGGGGGTGTTGGCCGACTTTGGTGAGATCGCCGCTGATGCTAATGGCAATGTTTACTGCTCTGGCAATGCCCAAGGCTATAATACCAATGGTACTGTCTATTTCATGGATACGACCTTCAATGTGACGCCCAACCTAGTGCAGCCATTTATCGCAAAACTCGATGCCAGTGGACAACGAATCGGCTTTCAAACGGAGCCAGCCTCCTCTTCTAATTATCCCGTGAGCATTGTCCTCAACACGGCAGGTGAGCCAGTCATTGGCAATCAGTACTATGGAAATGTCACCATTATGGGCAGCTCGTCTTCCTCCCCCAATATGCAATCTTCTTACCTGCAAAAATTCAATACAGATTTGACTCCTCAATGGGTTAAGTTTTGTGAAGGGGTCAATACGCCTCCCCTTTTTTCCGCGGGAATTCAGATGCAAGGTATCGCCATTGACCTTTTTGGCAACTACTACTTTGGGGGTGGCTACCAAGGACAGGCCCAGCTTGACAACTTTACTATCAACAGTCTCTCTTCCGATCCCAATGACTCCCTCGACAGCTGGGTTGGCCTTGTCTACGATCAAGCCTTTACCTTACCCACTGATAGTGTATGGCCCGGAGATACGGATTATGATGGCGTTGCCAATAATGTAGATCTCTTGCCGATAGGATTGGCTTATGGTACTGTAGGCCTCAACCGGCCGAACGCTTCTCTCACTTGGCAAGGTCAGCCTGCCCCTAATTGGTTCCAGTCCTTAGCCGCAGGTGTTAACTACAAACACATAGACACAGATGGCGATGGGATTATCGGGGACAATGATACCCTGGCGATTAGCCAAAATTATGGTCTGACCCACCTACGTACTGGAGAAGGCGGCACCGGACCGATGATCTACTTAGAGTTTACCGAGGATACCATCTTCGCCGGAGATACCGCTACTCTTTTGATCAAGCTTGGGATGGACACTTTGCCGGCCAACAATATCTACGGTATCGCCTTTACCGTCAATTATGACTCAAGTTTGGTTGATCCTAATAGCCTCCATATTGACTATGACCAGTCTTGGTTGGGCTCTTTTGGCAGCAACATGCTCAAGATTGATAAAAACTTTCCTGCCAATGAGCAGCTTGATATGGCCCTTACCCGCATCGACCAGCAAAACCAAAGTGGATTTGGTGAACTAGCTCGCATCCGCTTGATTATGGTAGATGACCTTACCGCCAAAGCTGATTTGGCCGAACCATTGGCTATGGATATCTCCAATATCTATGCGATCAGTGCCGATGGCTCAACAGTGGACCTCATCAGTCAGGGAGATAGCGTGATTGTATTTCAAGAAGATACCACGAGCTCGACGGCTATCCAGCCAGCGTGGTACCAGCAAGTGAAGTTATACCCCAATCCGACTGAAGATCATATGCAGATTAGCCTTGAAGGCCTGACCGCTCAATCTTTGGCGCTATACGATCTCCAAGGACGTCTGATCCAGACTGAAGAAAATAGCTTCCGCCAGAAAAATGTATCGCTCACAAACTTGCCTGCGGGCGTATACGTCCTACGTCTCAAAACAGACAAAGGCTGGTACCAAGAGCGCATCATGAAAAAATAAATCCAGTCCCTACAAACTTTTGGTATTGTGCCTCATATTCTTCATCACTTTTGAGGTACAGCGCGGCTCACCGAGAGGTGGGCCGCTTTTGCTTTAATTGACCTTG
>JBCAWW010000995.1:0-2519 GCA_038534415.1 Bacteroidota bacterium
ATCTTACTCAAGTATTGATGTCTCCCAGCCTGAGCATAATGCCTTAAGTATCTTGACCGATACAAGTGGGAATACAAATATCTTATTTATGTTTTCCCATAACATTAATAACTGTGGGGGGCTACCTTATGATCGTAATCGGATCCGTATCAGCCTATCCACTGATGGGGGGCAGTCATGGGATGTCGGTGGTGGCGTAACAACTAGCTTTACTTCCCCTCCTCCTGCTAATCATTGTATGGGCATTGGGGAGCTTAATCAATCCTATGATTATCCTAATCCCTTTCCCATGGGGCATTTATTCTATTGGGAAGACAGTACCTCGGCATCAGATTTAAGATTAAGTGCCGTTGCCAGTGCGAGAGATACCAATGGGCAGTTTTATGGCAATGTGCAAATGGAAGGAAGCGGACCCACTAGTTTTTTTACCGATTTTTACGCCACTTACGAAAATCCTGAGCCTACTCAACTAGAAAGTAGTGGTTTTGTCAAACGGCTGGAAAGAGAATTTTGGTATGCCGCTCATACGCAAACTTTAGGAGCAGGGCTTGCCGATATCCTCCTATTTAAAGGCGTATTTGATACGCTTACTTTAAATATGAATTGGAGCCTAGCAGCGAAGATACCTGTACAGCATGTTCTTACCAATGGTGGCCAGGCCCAACAAAACCGCCTCAATCTCGCTTTTAGTCCCGATGGTAGCCAAGGCTATGTGAGTTGGTTAGGAGATGTCGTGGGTAAGTCCGACTCTGTATTGTCGCCCATTTTGATCGAATCGACAGATGGGGGTGCCTCTTGGGGGGCACCCATGGAGATTGATCTTAATAGCTACCAAGAATTACAAGATTCCGTCCAGGCGGCCATGATTTTTGATAGCCTTGCAGGAATGTTTCTCCCTATTGCGAGCGGCAGACTCACCACGGCTTACCAACATGATCTCATCGTAGATGAAGCGGGTAATCCTCATTTGTTCACCACCATCGGTGCAGCTGAGCTTAGAGGCGAGACTTTTGTCCCATATCAATTCTATGCAGAGGCTCCGATGCAAAATCTATCCTTCACTCGAGATAGCTTTGGCGATTTGAGTGC
Source organism: Bacteroidota bacterium (assembly GCA_038534415.1). Lineage (GTDB taxonomy): Bacteria > Bacteroidota > Bacteroidia > J057 > J057 > JBCAWW01. The sequence goes on from JBCAWW010000995.1 coordinate 1,090, forward strand.
AATCTATGTGGCTCCGCAAAAGACTTTTGATTACGAAGTTTTACAACCTGTCATCACCAATGATCCTCCCATATATCAAGCTGTGCAGCCCCAAATTAGTCGTTCCCAGGATGGGAAATACCTCTTCTACCTTTGGCTGGACACTGACACCAGTCTCAATAATTGGCAGCCCCAACCCAAGCCAGTCAGTCCGGGCTTGATGACCAATACGCGTCCTGATTTGCAGCTTCGAGTCTTAAATGCTAGCACGCAAGAATGGTCGCCTATCTACAATATTAGTCAAAGCGATACAGTCTTTGCCGCTAGAGCTTTTTATCCTCAAATAGCAACAGAAGTCATAAGAGAGGACAATCAAACCTACCGACTCCCTGTGGCGTTAAATTCCTTTGGACCCGTATTACCTTTTTATGGGTGGTACGCCAACTTTAGTTATTATTTGGATAAGCTCAGATTTAAGGTTTCTGCGACCCAGACTCCGGCCAATTTTCTTTATAACTGTAAAGCCAATCCCCTTAGCTTGCAGTTTCAAGCAACTCAGCCTGACTGTGGGCAGAGCAATGGGAGTTTGCAAGTCCAGATTGGCGGGGGAGTCGGGCCTTACGAAATAGTTTGGAGTAACGGTGATAGCCTCTCTCAACTGGTTAATTTACCATCAGGCTATTACACGCTTGATCTGATGGATAGCCTTGGATGCCCTGCTAACTTTGGGTATGCGCTAAATGACATTGGGAGTCCGGTTATCTCTATTGATTCTTCTAGTATACAGGATATAACTTGTGCTGGGATAGCAAATGGTACTGCCACAGTGCTAATTAGTGGAGGTACAGGATTGGAGACATACTCCTGGTCCAATGGGGAGCTTAGCGCTACTGCAGTCGCTTTAACGCCAGGATTGAATACGATTATGGTATCCGATCCAAATAGTTGCGAGGCCTTTGCTGCATTAAAAATTAATGAACCAGTACCCATCGATATTTATCGGTCTATTATTACTGATCTCAATTGTCCTAGGGATTCGAGTGGGGAGATAGTAGTGTTCGCCCGTGGCGGAACGGGTAGTCTTAGCTTTGATTGGGGGAATTTTGGTACAGGGGATACGATTGTAAACCTAATCGGAGGAACCTATCAAGTCATCGTTTCTGACTCTAATGCTTGTCAGGATTCCGCCTCATTTTTTGTTTTTGAACCAGATTCTATATCCTTATCCATCACAGGAACCCGAAATGATTGCCCGGATTGCATACCTAATGGTACTGCTTTGGCAACTACTCAAGGTGGGACCCCTCCATACACTTATCAATGGGTTATTACCCAGTATAATGATACCGCTTATAATTCGCCATTTATTTTTGGCCTCTACGCAGGCTTTTATGAAGCCCTAGTTACAGACGCCAATGGCTGTGGAGCAAAAGCGATGTTTTACCTTGATG
>JBCAWW010000996.1:0-2514 GCA_038534415.1 Bacteroidota bacterium
TCTACCACCCTTAACACGGCCTTTGGAAGTCTTAAAATTATAAGCCAACTCATCTGCCTCATACTCAGAGCCTGCCATGGTAAACCTTGGATAACCGATCTCGTTTTCTAGGCTATCTTTGATACCGTTTGCAAAAAGGGTTTGACTATCTATCGCCACGGTAATCCGCTCGGCCTTCAATTCAATATCGGTATAGGTCAGTTCTCCATTGCCATACATCAGGAGCATCCCTGATTTTACATCAAATACAATCGAATCTACCGCCTTGTAAGGGACCGCAGCTTGAAGATCACTAGTGGCTTTGAGGGAATCTACATATGCTTGGGAGACGGTGCGCTGATTAGTGTCGGCACTAAACATCATCATGTTGAGACTGTCGACAATAGGGTTGCCGAGACTGTCGTAGGCTATACCTTCGGTCAACGTATCCCCAATTAGTTGCAAACTGTCAATTGGTGGCGTATTGAGGCTGTCTTGCGTAGGCTGCTGAGCTTGCAGACTGGAATGTAAGAACAGGCCCGCGAGTAGCACCACAATTTGGCATAATTTGCCTAATTTAGCGTTAGTAAGCAGTATGTGAGAAAACAGGTACAAATTTTTCGAACTCAAAGATTGCAAATATAGTCAGGGAGTTTCGGATTCTTTCTTCAGAGTGCTGCAAATCGACAAAAAGGTTGGTCAAAGTACTAAGTTTCTATGCGATTGGGTTTAATCTTATTGAGTCTACTAGGACTATTTAGCTCTTCCTACCATATTCAGGGACCAGAACCTGCTAGCAGAGCTGCTGTGCCTATGCCCCAGCTTCAAGATTTGGGTTTGGCCGGACCTATCCGAACGCTTATCATCGATCCTGGTCACGGCGGCAAAGATCCCGGCGCTGTAGGGGCCAGTACTTATGAAAAAGACGTTGCCCTTGGGGTCGGACTCAAGCTAAAAGAAATTGTCAATCAAAATCTTCCTCAAGTCAAAGTCGTTATGACACGAGAGTCTGACGATTTTATTCCGCTTTATGAGCGTGGCGAAATTGCGCAAGACAATGAAGGAGATTTTTTCATCAGTATTCATTGCAATGGGATTGGTAACAAGCATAGCCATGGGGCCGAAACCTATATCTTAGGGGTCAACAAAGGCCAAGAAAACTACGAACGCATAATCGAAGAAAACCAAGCAGTTTTGTTTGAAGATAACTTCGGTGAATTTTATGGAGGCTATGATCCCCAATCTGCAGAGGCCAATATCTTATTTGATCTTACCAGTGGCGCTCTCCGCTCTGAAAGTAAGCACCTCGCTGAAAAGGTGCAGATCCATTATGCAGAGGCTAAAGGCCGTAACAATCGCGGTGTCAAGCAAGCACCCTTTATCGTGCTCTATATGTGTGGAATGCCTGCCATACTCACCGAGATAGGGTTTATCACCAATGAAAAAGAAGAGGCCTTCCTCGGGTCAGAAGAAGGCCAAGAGGTCATTGCCAACGGTTTGTTTCAATCTATTGAGGCGTACAACCAAGAATTTCAATAAGTCATTATTTGATGATCGTGCGCTGACTCAAAGTGTCTCCCACTTTGATTTGGCAGACGTACACCCCCCGTGGTAGAAGGTCTAAGTTTAGCTCAAGGCTATGATGACCAATACTGGTCAAATCCGAATAGATGGTTCCGACCGGACTGCCGCTGCTATCCAATAGTTTCACATCTACCGGCGCAGGCTGAAACAGCTCAAAATCAATATTGGCACCAAACACTACCGAACTCGGATAGAGATAGGTAATATGATAACCCGTTTCCATGACTTCAACTGCGATCACATCGCTATAGTCTGTTTGATCTTCCTTGCCTATTTGTTTCAAGCGATAAAAGTTAGAACCCATTAGCGGTTCATTATCTACAAAGGAATAGGCCTTGATCACATTTTCCTTTAATGCCCCTCTCAACATCCCAATATCTTCCCAATTGCTTCCATCATAAGAGCGCTGGACAAAAAAAGCTTTTGCTCCATTGTCGGGAGGGAGCATAGAAGTCCAATCAATGCTCACATGGCGGTCCCGGTACTGAGCCGTAAAATTAGCCAATGGTACGGCTGGGGCTTCGAGCTCTTCGATCGCTTCTGCTAAAATTTCATCTTGTACTTCCAAGGCATGTACCGTAATGGTTGGACTACCATCGGCTTTGAGAACTGTGCGATTGACAATTATTTTTCCGCTTAGCTCCCAAGCATCGTCGACTTGAGTGCTGATGTTAACTTTTACGTTGGCGGAGGCATACTCTACTTCCTGAGCATTGAGAGACAAGCTAAACAGGAGTAGTAAGGCGCTAAGAATCAGGTGGCTTCTTTGAAACATAATAGTCTGAGTTGGATAGATGGTTTATGAACTCATTTATTTTTCTAATTAAAAGTTTTTGTTGCTAAAAAACATTTAGGCCGCCGATCTGATCTTACACGCGTAAGCTTTTTCAAAATTTGCTCGCGAATATTGAGGATTATCAGCAAATTCGTATATGCGGCTACTGCGATCGA
>JBCAWW010000997.1:0-2511 GCA_038534415.1 Bacteroidota bacterium
GTGGGAATAGCCACCAGTCTCAATCAGCCAAAAGTCCCAGAAGTAGGAACTGAAATGGTAGATATCGTAGTGGAAGATCTCGATGGCAAGTCATACCAGTTGAGTGAGTTCCGCGAAGCGGGCAAATATATGCTCCTTGACTTTTGGAGTCTCGCCTGTGGTCCCTGTATCATGGCCGCACCGGAGCTAAGAGCTATGCAAGCAAAATATCCAGACCAACTGACGATTGTAGGCCTGAGCATGGATACTAAGCATGAATGGTGGCAGCAAGCAACCGAACGCGATAGCATCACTTGGACCAATCTGTCCGACTTCAAAGGAACGTTCGGCGGAGCCGGAGCCACCTACGGTGTCCAAGGTCTACCTACCTATGTTTTGATCGGACCTGACGGGAAAGTGGCTCATCGCTGGACGGGCTTTAGTGCAGGGATATTTGAGGAAGAAGTGGGCACGCGGCTCGAAGAGTAAAACATCCTGAACCATATTGTAGATAAGCTAACAAACATGAGCCAGCCCGGAAAATTCGCGCTGGTTCGTGTTTAAGTTTGGGGACGGTTTCAAAAAGCCTAGCATCCTAGAGGGATGGATTTAAAGCGACTTTATTCCTTTTACTACCAACCAGATCGCAAATCCTATTTCGCCAAGAACTACAACCCCAAGGAGGATATTGACTCCCAATCCAATAGTCTCATTGCCTGAAAGACAAAATTCATTAATAGACTCAAGCATATACCCCAAACTCCCGATCGACATCAGCCATCCCAACAGACTGGGATGCCGAGCTGATTGTATGACTAGCGAGCCAAGAAATACCAGATGGATGCCAAAGAAGATGCCCCAGAGCAGGATTCCAGTAGCATGGATATCGAAGAATAGCGCTATGAGGCTGTTAATTTGATTTGCCTCAAAACTTTCTAGGAGTTCAACATTCTCCAAAATCAAGCGTGGACTCAGATAGACCAAGAGGTTAACTCCCATCACCATGATCATGGCAAATCTAGCGTAGGCAGCTATCCGGGCCTGGGTCTCGTTTTGCCCTTTAAAAATCTGGAAGAGCATAGAAGTCAAGACGATTTCTATCGAGAACGTCAGGATGTCAGCGGCAATTCCCCATTGGAATAGTCCCAATTTTGACTGGAGATTTTTCACCGTATCCGAGGCATGATCGGCAATGATCTCTCCGGGCACGTACATGATGCTAAAGAAGCCAATGATAGCAATCACCAAATAGAGGCTTCCAGCGATCCGTCCATAAATGGGCGAATCCGGTTGAATATGTGAGATTTTCATCTGGAAAAGCTTTTTTAAAACCTACTGGAATGGAGTGAGTACGATATTGCCTCTTTTGTGCCCAGTGGCAATGTAGCTATGAGCTTCTTGAAACTGATCTAGGCTAAATTTTTTGGAGATATAAGGTTTAACCGATCCCAAAGCCATGAGATTTCGAGCAGTAGTTTGTATCTGGCGCTTGGCTTTTAAAGAGATTGCTCCGGTGGCGGAGAATTTTGCCTTTTTGCTCCCGAAAAGTGAAGTCCAGCATACATCTAGCAATAATCTACCGTCAAGGACAGGAGAAGCATAAACCCCGTTTTGCTTCAGGCTCCGTTCCGCGGAGCGGAAACTACTCTTACCTACTGTATCATAGATGATATCGAACTGATCTTCAAGTTTTGTAAAATCCTCTTGGGTATAATCTATCACTTCGTGGGCGCCGAGTCCTTTAACAAATTCGATGTTTTGGCTGCTACAAACAGCAGTAACATGAGCGCCATAATGGGCGGCAATTTGTACCGCGGCTGAGCCTAAACTGCCTGCAGCCCCATTTATCAATACCTGCTTACCTTCCTCCACATTGGTTACCAATTGCAGGAAATTCAAAGAAGTCATAATGCCGTCTCCTGCGCTTGCCGCTTCCTCAAAACTAATCTGAGACGGCTTATGCATGAAAAGATCATCTTCTGGCAAACAAAGATACTGCGCCTGGGAACCAAAGCTGTTTAGACTTTCGCCAAACACTTCATCGCCCACTTTATAGCTAGTAACCTCCTCCCCGATCGCCTCTATCACACCGGCAAAGCCTGTACCTGGAATAGGATTTTTGGGTTTCGTGAGGCCTATCATCAGACGACCGATATAGGGCTTGCCCGTCATCATCATGCTATCAGCGGTCGTGATAGAACTCGCAATAACTTTGATGAGCACTTCTTTGGGACCAGCTTGAGGCTTATCTACTTCTTGTAATTTGAGTACCTCTGGGCCACCGTACTGAGACTGGATAATCGCTTTCATAATGTTTGTATTTTTTTCGTTTAAGAATCTGATACAAACATAGGCTGCTCAAAGGCAGTCCGCGTTCGAGATTATAATTTGCAGGCTCGGATTTATAATTCAGAACTTTTTTCTATCCATGCTTTGGGAGTCATGCCAACTTCTTTTTTGAAATAGGTATTAAAAACGGTTTTGGAATTGAAGCCACTCTCCAAGCAAAAGCCTTAGATCCGCAGTATGCAC
>JBCAWW010000998.1:0-2511 GCA_038534415.1 Bacteroidota bacterium
CAATTTACAGCCACAATAGTGCTGCCTGCAAATTGAGGCGTTTTTGATATTGGAAAGCAAGCTTATGCGCAATAATTTGATTCTTTTGGCCCTCATCTTTGTAGGGCTTGGTGTTTGGTTTTTCTTTCTTTCGGGTCGTGATCAGAGTTCTGTGGATCTCGAAAACATCCAATTTGCGATTGAAGATACCAGCGCCGTTTATACCGTACACCTGAGCCTTTATAGCAAAGGAGAGCTCAATAAGTCTTTGGCTTTGTTGCGGACTCAAGAAGGCAGCTGGTCGCTGAACGATCAGTTTACGGTCTTCCAGCCCCGAATGAATCAATTGCTACGCGTAATGCATTTGCTCCGGGTCAAAGAGTTGTTGGCACCCAAGGGGCAAGCAAGTGGGGAAGAATTACTCGCCAGTGCCAATCTGCACGTTGAGGCCTTTGATCGCGACGGCAAGAGCATGAAATCCTACTATATTGGTTCTCCCGCCAAAAACGGCCAAGGCAATCTCATGAAGCTAGAAGGGGCCGAAATGCCGGTAGTAGTGGAGATGCCCGGTTTGCAAGGCTTTGTGACCAACTATTATAGTTTAGAACCGCTGTTTTGGCGAGAAAACTTACTCTTCGATGGGCGACTAGATTCTTTGCAGGCGATCTCAGTAGACTATAATGATGGCCGCACAGATTTTTCGCTGAGCCGCAATATCAATGGTATCGATTGGGATTTTCCGCTGGATAGTCGCAAACCAGATCCCAACGCTTTGCAAAGCTACCTCAACAATTTCCAAGGAAAGGTATATGCCGAGAGCTTTGCCTTTGAAAACTATCCCGGCCTATATGCAGAACTGTCCAAGCGCAGCCCAGATCTTAGCGTTCTGGTACAGAATCGTAATGGCAAAGAGACGCAAATTGTACTTTATAAACGCTCAGACAACCCTAACAACTACTTTGGCTGGATCGAGGGGCAAAATGAATTGCTGACCATTCAGACCTTTGTGATCGACAAATACCTCAAGACCTTGGAAGATTTATTGGGTAGTCCAAGTTAAGGGAGGCCGATAAGGAATGCCGGAGAATTTGAGCTAATCCTCGCTAATGATAGGCGTCTTTGTCTCATGCTACGCTTTGGTAAGCAATACTTGAGCATAAGGCATGCTATATTGAGCGCTTTGCTTGCTTTACTGCCTGATATATAGGACTTTTCATATAGGAAAACATCTTTATGATTGTTGGGTTTGAAGTGAGTAATTCATTTCTACCGGCTATGCGAAAGTACCAATCCCGCAATCTTAAGAAAGCATACGATTTAGGGCAATATGCTCCACTATATCGCAGCAAGTTACTAGGCAAACTCAAGCAGATTCGTCCTAGCGGAGAACGCTTAGCCCCGATCCAATTGGATTTTGGGCCTATTCGTTTTTTGATTGCGCGTCATTTTGGCTTTTGTAAAGGCGTCGAAAACGCGATCGAAGTCGCTTACGAAACGCTCGAAAAGCATCAAGATCGTCGTGTCTTTATGATAAGCGAATTGATTCACAATTCGTTTGTCAATGCGGATCTACAGCAAAGAGGCCTCCGATTTATAAAGACAGCCAAAGGCAAGCAGCTCATCCCTTGGGAAGAGATCAAAGCCGATGATGTAGTGATTACGCCTGCTTTTGGGGCTTCGGTAGAAGATATTGCACGTTTGCGTGCTATCGGGGTGGATATTCAGAAGTGGAACGCGACTTGTCGTTTTGTGGAAAATGTATGGTTTAGAGCCAAAGAGCTAGGCGAACAAGGCTATACGGTGATCATCCATGGTAAATTTAAGCATGAGGAGACTCAAGCTACTTTTTCGCACAGCCGCGTCTTTACGCCGACGGTGGTGGTCAAGGATATGAAAGAATCTCAAATATTGAGTGATATCATCTTGGGCCGTCGCTCGATTGCGGATTTTGAGCGCTACTTCTCCGAAAAAGCCACTCCAGGCTTTGACCCAGTCAAAGACCTCGACAAAATCGCAGTGGTCAACCAAACTACCATGTTGGCAACCGAGACGGCTGCTATATCTGCACATTTTGCTAAGGCTATGGAGGAAAAGTTCGGCGGAGCCGAACTCGAGACCAGAGTCGCCAATACGCGAGATACCCTTTGTTATGCTACCAAAAACAATCAGTCAGCAACTACTAAGCTCTTAGAAGAGAAAGCTGATCTTGCGATCGTGATTGGTGGGCATAATAGCTCGAATACTTCTCACTTGGTGGAGTTATGTGAGGAGAAGCTGCCGACTTACTTTATCGAATCGGAAAGCGATATCCTTTCGGTTGAAAAAATCCGCCACTACGCGTTCCGCGAAGCGGAAGAACATACAATCGCGGGCTACCTCCCAATCAAGGAGCCTCTCACCGTCCTGATTACCAGTGGGGCTTCTTGCCCTGATGCGATCGTCGAAAAGGTCTTAGATCGTCTCTTGTCATTCTTTCCTCGTAGCAAAACCATCATGGAGTTGATGGAAGAGAGACAGAGTGCACAAAAAAAG
>JBCAWW010000999.1:0-2507 GCA_038534415.1 Bacteroidota bacterium
CTGCATGAAGATGATAATGTTGCTGAGCTCTTGTTTTTAAGAGGCGGCAAATGTGGTTTTCTTCCTCGCTGAGTTGATGAAGAGGATCAGTAGCGCTATTTGCGAACGAGAGAAATAATACCGGTAAGGCGGTAGGCATATCATTGAAAGCGTTAATACAGCTGTTAGGGAAATTGAATATACAGGAGTCGCGAAATATATCCTACTAAGCTTCGAAATACCTCAAAAAAAGCGCGAGTCGGGAAGGACTCGCGCTTTGGACAATACCAAGTGAGAAAATTTCGTAAAACTACGACGAAAGCCCCTACCTTACGGAAGGTCGCTTGCGCACAGGTGCATGTTCGACTACAATATCTTGAGGCGCTGAATCTTGGGCAGTATTGGATTGCGTATTTTCCATACCCTTGAAACCGCGTAGTTCTAACTCTAAGCCTTTATGTTGAGCCTGGAGGACAAAGTCTCTGATTTCCTCCACCACATCCATATCAATATAAACGGAACGACTACCGTCGATGATTACTTTGCCTTCATCTGGCATCTTAGAAAGGGCGTTACGAATCGCCGCTTTATTGAGAAAGCTTACTTCCTCGGCCAAAGTCAAGGTGACTACGCCCTCATCTTCATGCTGCTCAAAGAAGTAGGGGGTGATGAAGTTGTGGCGCAGAATAAAGAAGATCGCCGCTACGATACCAATCCCAATACCTACCAATAGGTCGGTGAAGATGATCGCTACAATCGTGATCACAAAAGGCGCAAACTGCATGATACCTTTGTTGTACATCTGCTTAAACAAGGCTGGACGAGCCAGCTTATAGCCTACCAAGATCAATACTGCGGCTAAACTAGCCAAAGGAATCAAGTTTAATAGACTTGGGATCAGCGCCACACAGGCCAACAAGAAGATACCGTGATAAAAGGCTGCAAACTTAGTGCGGCCCCCAGCTTGAATATTAGCAGAGCTTCGTACGATTACCTGCGTGATCGGTAGTCCACCGATAAGGCCAGAGACAAAATTACCTAAGCCTTGGGCTTTCAACTCGCGATTGGTAGGTGTGATACGCTTATAAGGATCAAGTTTGTCGGTCGCTTCACTGGTAAGCAAGGTTTCAATACTGGCTACAGCCGCTATGACTATCGCGGTAACCCAAACTTCAGGATTTGAAATTGCCGAGAAATCAGGCAAGGTAAACTGGCCGATAAACTCACTAAAATTACCCGCAACGGGGAGTTTGACCAAATGCTCTGCCTTGATCGCCAATGAAGGCGCAAAATTGGTAAAGATTGCGTTGAGGGTGATACCCGTTATTACTACCATCAAAGCACCAGGCATAAACTGGACCCATTTTTGTTTTTTCATGAATGGGCGTTCCCAAAGGATCAAAATCCCAAGCGATAGCACACTGACGATGATGGCACCTGTACCGAGATGATTAAACATATTGCCTAATTCCGTAAAGGTGTTTTGGCCGTCAGCTTGCAGAAAGGCAAAGTTGCCTTCAAAATCACCATCATAGCCAAAGGCATGGGGGATCTGTTTGAGGAAAATAATGATACCAATAGCGGCGAGCATTCCTTTGATCACCGAGGTAGGGAAGAAATAGGCGACAAAGCCTGCTTTCAAAAAGCCTAGCGTGAGCTGTATCAAGCCACCGATCAATACGGCAAGCAAGAAGGCTTCATAGCCCAAAGACTGAATCGCGGCTAGTACGATTACTACTAGACCGGCAGCAGGGCCACTTACCCCCAATTGCGAACCACTACTGAGCGCTACTACGGTACCCCCTACGATACCCGCAATAATACCCGCAAATAAGGGGGCGCCAGAGGCGAGCGCTATACCGAGACAAAGCGGCAGCGCAACGAGAAAAACCACCAATCCCGCTGGGATATCGTGTTTCGTCTCTTTTAAAAAGTTTGTTGGATTCGGAGACATAAAATTGATTTAGAGAGCTAATTTTTTTCCATTAGCTCCATAAAATGCCTCCCTCAACTAAACGTCGTATTAATCTGAGATTAAAATTAGATTAGAATTTACGATTGCGGCTAACAAAAACTCAACTGTGTAGTTACGTTCTGTTTTCCTCGAATTAAAGGCCAAAGTGCCGCAATGGAGCTTCAGAAGGCGATCTGTCATGGCTAAAGCCTTTAAAAGCACGGGCATTTTGAGCTCGTCTAATATATGTTTGAGGTCCGCTTGGGGGATACTAATCCCATGCTCTCTAATGATGACCTCTTGTTTTTGACCAAAATCAAATGGTCAAATTTTATCTATTGAACTAGGACGTCAGCTCTTTTTTGACGGAAGGGCTCCTCCGCAAAGGTGCATGTTCGACCGCAATTTCTTTAGGCGTTGTTTCTTTAGGCGTTATTTCTTGTGGGTGGTACGATTTCATCCTATCCTGACCCTTGAAACCTATTAGTTCTAGCTCTATGCCTTTATGTTGAGCCTGGAAAACAAAGTCTAAAGAAATTGCGGTCGAACATGCACCTTTGCGGAGGAGCCCTTC
>JBCAWW010001000.1:0-2504 GCA_038534415.1 Bacteroidota bacterium
CAGTACCGCTTATCCCGCTCATATCTGGAGTTACAATGACCGGGATAAGCGGTACTGCCAATCCAGGAGATGTGATTGAACTTTTTGAGCACAATACTACGGGATGCGCTACTGCCCCTTGTCAAGGGAAGACTTTTCTCGGCAGCGCCACCACCGATGCAGCTGGGATTTGGTATGTAGGCGGACCTTTCCCGATAGGGATGAGCATTACCGCCACTGCCACCGATGCCCAAGGCAACACTTCTGAGTTTAGCCTCTGCAATGTGGTCGATGCATTGCTCGATGGCCAACAAACTGTAGAGGAGGAGCTAACAAAACAAACAGCCCCCCGTCAAATCAGTCTCAGTCCTAATCCTACTCAAGGAATTTGTCAACTAAGTTGGCCTTATGAGGGAAGCGTTCGCCTAAGGCTACTAAACCCCAAAGGACAAACGATATTGACCGAGCAAGTGGAGACTGAAATCTATTACAAGCAACTCGACTTGAGTCATTTAGCCAAAGGCATCTATACGGTGGAGGTGATGAGCTCCTTCGGAGAACGCCAGAGCCTGCGCCTAATAAGGCAATAAAAGCTGGCGGAAAAAGCGTTCTGCGAAGCAGAAATCAAGCACCTAACTGTTGACAAGCAGCCATGCATAGTGTAGTTTATGGGATTGAACGTACCATTTACAATTACATCCTAACACTATGCAAAAACGATTACTCAGCCTATTCCTTTGGTTCTGCCTGGGAATAACTGGGCTTTTGGCTCAAACTTATTTGCCGGCGACCTTTACCGATGCGGGCAATCCAGGAGGTCTAAACTTAGAAGGAGATGCTCCAGGCCAAAACGCTTGGCTCACGATTCAAGGAGGCAATCAGGCGGCCAATATTTGGTCAGCTGCGACCAATATTCCTTTTCCATTTTCTTTTTACGGCCAAGCCGTCAGTCAATTCAAAGCGAGCCTCAATGGGGTAGTTACTTTTGACGTTGCCTCTACGATCATCCCGGGGCCCAACACCAATTTACCTACGGCAGGCCTGCCCAATCAGTCTATTTGTGCCTTTTGGGACGAATTTAGCGCCGGGGCTCCTACTGGAGGCAATGATGAGATTCGCACCAAAATTTTTGGGACAGCTCCCAATCGTCAGTTTTGGATCAAATGGTATTCTTTCGAAATCGGTAGTCCTACGGTGAGTTATACCTATGTAGCCGTAGTCTTGGAAGAGACTAGCAATAAAGTTTATGTAGTAGACCAATGGTCAAACCCAGCCACCCCCAATACGAGTACGGTGGGGGTACAATTGGACGCCAGCAATGCCGTACAAATTGGAGGCAGTAATCTCTCCCTTGCGGGCAATGGCAATACTGAAGCGGACAATGATTATTATGAATTTCTTCCGATCTCGGGGGCAGCAGATGATATTTTGACATATGGGGTTATTTCTCCCGCAGATAATGGTTGTGGGAGTGCGGCAGACTTAGTCACCATAGGCATCCGCAATGTAGGCACCAATCCGGCTACTGGTATCCAAGCCACTTATACCCTTGATGGAGGCAGTCCGGTAGGGCCAGAGACGGTTCCCGGAACGCTCAGTCCCGGCGACAGTGTGCAATATACTTTTAGTGTAACGGCAGATTTATCCGCAGTGGGTCCCCATACAATTTTCGCCGGTGCCAACTTAGTGGGCGATGGCGATAACAGTAATGATACGACCTCTGTAATTTTGACGACGGTGGGAGCCTTGGGTACGCCATTATTACCAGTAGATTTCACCGCTTATAATGGAGGCAACTTAGATTTATTGTTCCCGGCTTGGTCTGAAGCTTCTGGCAATCCGACTCCATTAGGTACAGTTTCCGCTTGGGGGGAGGACGATTTTGCCAATAATCCTGCGAGTCCAAATGGGTCCGCGGCTAGAATCACCCTCTCAGCCAATAGCGATGAAGAATGGATCATCAGCCCCAAATTCAATCCAGACACCAACTCTGTGGTCATTTATGATCTCGCGATGACCGCCAATTTCAATGGTGCGCCTTCAACTTTTGGCTCCGATGACTTTTTTCAAGTGCGTATTTCGACGGATTGCGGGCAGACGTATACAGCATTGAGAACCTATACCAATGCCACTCCAATCAGTAATACAGGTCAAACCGATACGGTAGATTTAGGGGCTTATGCGGGTCAAGATGTTTTTCTTGGCTTTTTTGCTTCAGAAGGCAGCATTAACGATCCCGGATCAGCCGCCTTGTTTTTGGACAACATCCAAGTCAGCAAACTATTAGCCGTTGATGTAGGGGTAACTGCCATCCTTCAACCCGCCAATGCTTCTTGCTTTGGGACCAACGAGACAGTAGTGGTTCAAATCCAAAACTTTGGCGTTGGGCCAGTCGATTTTGCGAGTAACAATGTCAACCTCTTTACCGCGGTCAGCGGTGCCAACCCGGGGCTCTACTCGACCCTAATTGATACCGGCACTTTGGCTTTGGGAGCAAGCATGCAAGTAACGGTCAGTAATGCGGT
>JBCAWW010001001.1:0-2499 GCA_038534415.1 Bacteroidota bacterium
CCAATCAATCCAATCCATAGAACACCATTTGGAAATACTTGGATTGGATTGATTGGAGTTCAATTCAATCAATTTTAATTATTCACATGAATACCAAAACCTTTCTGTTAACTGCAGCAGCCTCTTTTGTCGCTGCCGCCGTTTTCGCTGGTATTATGTACGCCGTACAATCCGCGAAAGCCAAAAAATCACAGGAGGTCATTGAAGCTGCGTAAGCGGCTTTTGGCGTTTCATCAAAACTCTAGCCAAATGAAAAACTTCAATCCCTTCTTTACCCAACCACTCATCGCACTAAAGGCTAAAAAGGCTGGGATGCGTGTAAAGCGCAAAGCTGTGCGCCGTATGGATGGAGCAGCAAGTATGCGCGCTCCTGAAATCGTAGACGGTTTACAGAATCAGGCGGTAAGTGCTGGTGCTGTAAATGACATCGAAACCGGTCGCCGTAGCTTCCACAATGTGGAAACGGCTTTGCACCAAAACCTTGTTACCCTGCACATTAAGACAAATACCGCCGTTCGTGCGGATCTGGTTCTTTCTGCTGGTGCTCGTGATGGTCAAGCTAATATCGCCGCTCAATTAATCTCAGAAGGCACAGCCGATTATGTCAATGATGAGAATGCAACGGCCAATGTCACCGTTTCTGCTTCTTGGGGTATTCTGGGTACTGCCAACGCTTGGAACCGCTTTCAAAGCTGGGTAACGCGCAAAGGTATGGTCATCGGTACAACTCGTCTTTCTTATGATACGAAGGCTCAGGCTATGCACAACCTTCGCTTCCAGGAAGACAATTTCTTTGATGACTACAAAAACGACCTGATTGCTCCAACCGCTTATTACAACCCTAGCAACTTCGATTTGCTAACAGTTCAGTCTGATGTAGCCTATGAGCTACATGATGACATGGTGATGTATTACAGCGTTGAAGGCAATACAGAGGTACTACTTTCATTCTGGGTTAAAGGTATCTATAACAAGAACCGTAACCTTTCGAATTTCATGCGTACTAATTCGGTCAACTCTCTCGGATAAGACCTTATAAAATAAAGCCGCTCTTTCGGGAGCGGCCATTTTCTCCCTATGATTAAGAAACCCGTTTTGGGCCTTGGTAGTCCTGCTGCCATTGAGGTGGGAAGATGTAACCAGGTCTATGTAGATGCCTTGAAATGGCCTTTTATTCCCAGGGGGCAACAAGACTTCATCATCGAGCACGAAAGGGCGCACTGCGAACTAGATATCGAATCTGAGATTGATGCAGACGCTTACGGTTATGAATCCTTTATCGCCCAAGGGGGAGATCCTGAAGATGCCTATCTCGCCATCACTGAAAATCTCGACATGGCCAGGCCTGACATTCAAGAACGGGCCAGCCTCATCCTCCAAAAAACGAAAATGCCTTCCAAACTTAGATACTTCGGTCCGAATGAAATCTATGACGATCAGGCCAATCCTCCGGTAGATACTAGCGGTTGGGATTCAGATGATTGGATGCAGTTCCTTGAATCCGGTGGTGCTGTCTTGGGTAGTCTCATTGGCGCATGGCGGGGCAACAATCCGTCCAATCTACCGACTACTCCAGCCCCAACACCACAACCAAACTACGGTCCCTACATCTTAGGGGGCGCTGCTTTGCTTTTGATTGGTCTCATCGTAGCCATGTTCATGCGTAACTCATGAAGCAGCTAGGCAAAATACTGATTGGCGCTATCCTGGTCTTTGTCCTGGTCGTGCTCTTTTGGTACGGCTTAAGAAAAGAAGTTCCCATTTATGAGGAAGATCCTTTTCCCACGATCCGCGCTCAGTGGGGGCCATACGACAAAGCCAAATGGAGCGGCGCTGATCCAGACTTTAACAGAAACGGTTTCAGGACGGTAATCGGTCAGGATTTAAAGCCTGTCAATTTCAATGAACATGAAGCCCTAACGGACACCGCAGAAGCTTGGCTGAAAGGTCTCGATATGATGCCGCGTACCTGGATCTTTCGATCGCAACTGATGGGAGAGTTTCAGGACTTCGTAGTGGAGCATGGATACTACAAAGCTTCCCAAGTCGCTAGAGGTGAATTTTTAAGCTAAGATCATGATCAAATATATCCTTATCGGGGTGGCTATTTCTGTGATTTCTTATTTCGTCATTGAGAAACTACGCACCCCAAAGAAAACTTGTAGCTGTGGACAATGAGCCGGATTTACCTTCATACCGCTATTATTCTTGGCTTCCTTATCATCATCGTGGTTTTGGCCTCGGTGGTGAAAAAGTGGTTTTCAAAAGCTGATGAAAAAGCCCGATTAGACCGGCAGAAGCAATTGGAGGACGTTGGGATGAGCCTAAGCTTCCCCCTCAATCAGTACGAAGATTGGGCCGATCAAATTGAGTTAGCATTAGCCAAGTTCAGCGATATCCAGGACGATCCTGAAAAGGCTGTTTCAGTGCTTAAAAAGGCCATGAACGAGCTAGACGCACTGCAGCTTATTACCGCATATGGTACGCGTCCTGACATTG
>JBCAWW010001002.1:0-2493 GCA_038534415.1 Bacteroidota bacterium
TTTTTCGGTTTTGTCTTTGGCGAAGGTGCCAGCAGCAAGCGTAGCGGACCAATTGAGGCCATCGAGGCTGACATAGAAGTTATAGTCAGCAATGCTGCCATTGAAGCTAGCGTCCTGACGCGGCCAGTAACGGAAACCGGCGACCTCTACCGTATCTCCCAAATCAAGTTGGATTTCGTGCGGAGGAGTGGGCGAATTATTTAAGAATTCGGTATGCCAAAAGCTTTCTATCTGACCATCAAAGGCTTTGCTCGCCTCATAATTCGTTTCCTCACTATTGACAAAATGAACAGTATAGTTGCTTTTGGGCAATGGGACTGGCTCACAGGCAGGATCAAGCGATCCAATCCAATCCTCCAAGACAGAGATATAAGCTTCATCGATCACACTACGAGCCAAGGGAGGCATGGCATCCGCTCCTGTACTCATATCACGTTTAAGTAGGATAGAGCGACTCGGGTCTTTGGGTTTGACCAATTCAGCGCCATTAATGCCATAGCTACCAAATAAGTTACCGTGAACGATATTTTGATTTTCTAATTCAGTAGCAAAGCGAGCATCAAAACCTGCATTTACCCCATTGGGGCGATGACAGTGAGAGCAGTTTGCATCCAAATACGAACGGACTCTCAGCTCTAGGCTAGCACTTGCATCTTCAACTGCTGCCGCTTTAAGCATATTGGGAATATCAGTCTCAACAATAGGAGTGCTAAAAATGCCCAAATGGTTCCAAGTGCGCAGCTGATTATCAATATTGCCACTGTTGGTGTACAATAGATCACCATTCATTTGATGCGTATTGAGGCCTAAGGTCCCACCGGCATTATCGTTATGACAGGTCATACAATTGGCGCGACTCGGGAACTCCCACACTCTGTTTTCTTGGCTAAGATCAGCCTTGGTAATCGTATAATGGCTTGTATCACTGTCTGTGAGTAGCTCGGCATCTGTACCAGCATCATTCCATTTATAAGTTACACCATAAAGTCCGCCAGTTTGATCGCGTACCATAAATCGTGTCTCAAGACGTTTGATCACACTTGGATTGTTCGCATCTAGTGGCATTTCAAAATGCTTGATGAAGACCGTTCCCGAAGGGAAAGTCCACTCATCATTCTCAGCAAAGACTACTTGTTCAGCGGAGCTGTTATAACTACCATCATTGGGAATCGCCACCCAGCGCTTTTTAGCAGCGCCATCTGACCACAGAGGAGAATTGGTGGTATAGGGTATCAAGCCAGCAGCGGGAGTAAGTGTTGCCAGATTGGAAAACACACCTGTCTGGGACAAGAATTGAGGCGGATCCGGGGTATAATTTGTAGGACGTAATTTATAGATTTTCCCTCCATCAAGATTGGTACCAAATAATTTCAGTACATATACTTCTCCAGTAGAGTCTGTAGAAAAGTTTGAAATTCCTTTTTTGCCACCACTACCAAATGAGGGAATAGTAGTCAGTAGATCAACAGTCTTGGTCCCGGTAGCGGGATCATAATCCAAGGCCCAAACCTTGCGCGTTTGGTGATCTCCAAATATATACTTGCCACCGAGGGATGCGTTCCACTTATTGCCACGATAGACTATACCACCGATCACACACTGGCCCTCACTACGAGGATAATCATGCACGGGTGGTTGATCAAAACCGATCAGCGGATTGGGCTTTGGCTTACTTGCTCCAGTGGTTGTAGCACCTTCACGGTACGGCCACTGCAAATTACTGCCCTTGGGGACTAAGCTCACTTCTTCGCGAGTTCCTTGTCCGACATCTCCCATCCAAATATCGCCAGTTATACGATCTTGGGTCATCCGGTGAGGACTACGAAATCCAATTGCATAAAACTCTTCAAGCACTCCTCCATTTACGTCTTGCCAAGGATTATCATTGGGAATAAAGTATCCTTGTGAATAACTATCTGGCCAGCCTGAAGGAGGAGTCGCAGGGTTTAATGGTTGCCGACGAATCGGATGACTGCGGCTAGGATCCATATCGACATCGATCCGTAAGGCCCCAGCCAAAAGGCCTACATTGATTTTCTGGCCTGTATTGTATTGATCATTTGCTCCTCCTTCATCCCCAACAGAGATGTATAGGAAACCATCCAGCCCAAAGAACATACCTCCGCCATTGTGCCATTGGTGGCGATCATATTGCTCAATCATGATAAACTCAGTATTGGGGTCGATAGAATTGGATCCTGGAACCCAATTGTAGCGCACCAAACGGAGATAGCCAAGATTACCGCTATTGGTTGGTCCTTTGGCCCTATACCAGATGTAAATATATTCTCGATTAGGAGAACCTTGCACTCCATATTCAGGATGCAGAGCTGCTCCCATCAAACCAGCATCTCCTGAAGTAAGGATTTTGCTTTCGATATTTAGGAGGGTAGTTTTGGTAGAAGTTGTGGTATCACTCTTCGAGAACGACCATAATCGCCCCTTTTTACCTGCCATAAAAAATTTATCCGCATAGGGTACCTCCAATAATTG
>JBCAWW010001003.1:0-2486 GCA_038534415.1 Bacteroidota bacterium
CAAGCGATCTTGTAAGATGCCAATCAGTACGATGACAATCAAAACGGCAAATGCTTTATCCAGACGACTTTGTCGCCGCGCGATCCAGATTAATTCTCCAATACCTCCACTACGATTAAGCATCTCGGCAATCGTAATATAGGTCCAAGAAATCGCAGTCAATACCCGAATATCATCTGATAAGCGGGAAAGTACTGAAGGCAGATAAACCGAGCGTATCTTTTGCCAATTGGTCGCTCCAAGCGTAAAGACCGTCTTAAGATAGACATCGTCCACCTCTTCGATCCTTTGCACCACTACTGGCACTAAGTAAACGATAATACCAAAAGCCAAGAAAGCCACCTTCATAGGGCTATCCAAACCTAGCCACATCACAAAAATCCCCGTGACCGCAGTCAAAGGGATAAAGCGAAAGCCATCAAATATCTTGCGAAACAATCCTCCAAAGAAGGGGATCAGCCCCAGCAAAAAGCCCAAGGGGATAGAAATCCCGATGGCGACAATATAGCCAAGCAGATTGAGGCCAATAGATTTGAAGCTGTTGGCTAGCAAAAAGTCTTCAAAGTGAAGCTCTTTGTAGGAACGAAGCGTTTGTAAAGGAGTCGGCAGGGTCGGATAAACTGCAGATTTTTCCAGTCCTAAGCCTGCCAATTCTTCATCACTCATTGCAAGCAGCGCATCATAGTTATTGCGCAGCAATGAGTCATTGTCTAAGTAAGTACGATCAGTAATACTGGTAGGTGATTCGATGGGGTCTAAGCGTTCTTCGGAGAAGCCCTCAGCCAAGAGCGTCCAAAGCAACAACAAAACCAACGCACCCGCTAGGCCCAATACCCAGCGCGTGCGTCCTTCGAGGGTTCCCCCCAGTTTAAACAGGGATTCCCACATATTTTAGTTGGCTACCAGTTCGAAATCAGTACGACGATTTGCGGCTTTACCAGCAGTAGTGGTATTGGTTTCGACAGGATTGTCAGGGCCATTACCGATCACTATAAAGCGGTTGGCAGGCATATTATGCTCTTGCTGGAGATAAGTCGCCACAGATTGCGCGCGCTTTTTGGAGAGTGCAATATTATTGGCGCGAGAGCCAGTATTATCGGTATTGCCTTCGATACGGATTCGAGAGTTAGAGAAAGCCTTAGCAATATCGACAAACTCTTTGTCGATGATATACTTAGCATTTTCGTCTAGTTGGAACTCGCCAGAGCGGAAGCTGATACTTACTTGCTTAGTAGAGATGGCATCAGCAGTTTGATCAGCGGTAGATGGCGCGTCAAATTGCTTGCGAGCCTCAGAAGCATGCTGATTACCAGTAAGACCGGCAGCACCACTAACAAGGTCTTTATAGGCTACGAGACGCCAGCTAGGCACCTGTGCAGGCGCAAACCCAAGATCAGCGTAGGTAACTTTCATTTTGTTGTAGAGGTCTTCGCCACTTACTCCCGTGTAGTCTGGGTTCATCCCAAAGAAGTCTAGGTTATCGCCATGTGTAGCGAGACGTACATTATTGATCGCGTTGTAGCAGTAGTCTTCTGGCAGGCGGAGGCCTTCGGCCAAAATCGTGGCTGCTTTGCGCTTGGCTTCGTCAGAACCGTTGATTTCGGCAGCACCGATCATCCAGCCTTCATATAGCTTTTGCATTTTCTCTTTATTGGCTTCTAGCCATGCTTTTTTGCCATAAAAGATATCCGCGATAATGTGAGAAGCATTTTTAGTATTTTCGAGAACTTTCGCGCCAGGTACTTTTTCGACACAGTCCTGATCATCTGGGCTCCAGACTACGGCTGCATCTACGGTACCACTTTTGAAGGCATCGGCAGCATCAATAGCAGAAGGCATCTGCACGATTTCGACATCTTTGGTACTCAGTCCACCAGCATCGAGCAACCAAATCAAGAAGGTATGTGAAGGGGTCATCGGGGCTACGGCCACTTTTTTGCCTTTGAGATCCGCTACATTATTGATACCACGACGGACAACAATGGCGTCTCCCCCACGAGACCAGTCTGCTTGAAAGACCACCTGAGGATCATAAGCACTAAGGCCTTCTACTTCAGTAGGGAAGGCATCTATGGTAGCCCAAAGGAGGTTAACTTCGTCAGCTTTAAAAGCGTCGCGCGAAGCGTCAAAGTCATCTAGCACTTTAAAATTGACCTTAAGGCCATAATCTTTATAAAAACGAGATTCTTCGTTGGCTTCAAATCCTTCGTTGAAGTATTGGCCACCAGCATAGCCCCCCCAGGTAACGACACCAATATTGATGACATCGTCGCCCTTATCTCCCGATAGACCAGAGGAGCTACCGCTGGTAGGGATGATACTGTCAAGGGTTCCGTTGTTTTTGAGTTTGATAAGGCCAAAAATCATCCCCGCTACGACGATGCCGAAGATGAGAAATTTGGCTAATGGAGTTAATCTTGTTTTTGCCATTTGAATTGAGTGATGTTCTTGTGCGTTAGTACCGCTATTGCTAGAGAACGTAATTT
>JBCAWW010001004.1:0-2485 GCA_038534415.1 Bacteroidota bacterium
GCTGTTAGTTGGTCTGCCCCTGCGGGGAACGCTAATTCATGCCTTTCTTGCGTGCTGATATTGAGTTCGAGCTTTGTTTCTGCTTTTACTGGCTCCGCCAAACGCGCAATCACCTGCACCTTGGCTTGATCGATATCTGGCAAAAAATGCAGAGACTCTAGATGATTTTTGCCTCGTGCTTCCAAGTATATCGTTTGCCAAATGCCTCGGGCATTGCCATAGCCTTGCTTGCCATATAGGGTGAAATCACGGCGCGCATCATCGACTCTTATCACCAAGTTTTGCGCTTGTCCATATTTGAGATGCTCCGTCAACTCAAAGGAAAAAGGCGTATAACCGCCCTCATGCTTGCCGAGGAGTTTCCCATCTAGCCAAACGCTGGTTTCCCAATCAGAAGCACCGATGGTCAAAAAGGTCCGTTGCTCCTGCCAGGCTTCATCGACAGAAATACTACGATGGTACCAAGCGATATCCGCTTCATCTTTTTGTTTGGACAAAGCAGAGCCCCAAGGAAAGGGAACCATAATCTTTGCCTTGAAGGCTTCTCCCTCGCTTTCCCAATGCTGGGCGAGACCTTCATCATTTGGATCAAACTGAAAGTCCCATTGGCCATTGAGGTTTTGCCAATTGGGCCGTTGGAAATCAGGCCGAGGGTGTTCAGGCAGGGGGATACTTTGGGCTTGGATAGTATCGAGGGGGCATAGTAAGACTAAGCCCCAAAGGAGAGATAAGAATCGCATGAGCGTGTAGTTTAGTCTTTAGTAGGTATATAATACAAAAAACCGCAGAATTAAATTTCTGCGGTTTTACAATATTCAAAAGGTCGTGTTTATGCGAGGATAGCTTCTTCTTGATTTTCGGTCTGTAGAGAAGAGAGCTCCATATGAAATGATGTCCCGGCACCGAGGGCAGAATCAACATTGATAATCCCTCCTAGTTTGTGAACAGCCTCACGTACAATATACAGTCCTATACCCGAGCCATCGCTTGTGTTGGTGGCCCGATAGAACATATCAAAAATCTTATCCATATAGCGGGGCGCAATCCCGATACCGTTGTCCTTTACCACTATCTCGGTACTATCTTCGGAGTGGGCAACATTGATTTCGACAAAGGATTCCTCTTTGCTGAGATCGCTATAGCGGCAGGCGTTTGAGATCAAATTATTAAAGATAATTTGTAAGCGCGTGGGATCAGAATAGAGGGCACCTTGGCCCGTGATTTTTACTCTTTTCTGGATATTTTTATAGCGTTCGCCATAGCGAAGGCTATTGAAAGCTTCATCAATCAGTTGATCGAAATCAATCTCTTCACGACGAATTTCGGCTCTAGAATTACGGGAATATCCCATAATATCTTTGATAAAATCATCGAGTTTATTGAGACTCTTGCTCATCAAATCGAAATAGCGGTTACGATCCTCCGCCTTAGGCTCAATTTTGGCAATATTGATCAGCCCCATCACGGACACCAATGGTGCTCTCAGATCGTGGGAAGTGCTATAAACGAGCTTATCTAATTCTCGATTGACTTTGACCAGTTCAGTGTTTTGATCTTGTAGGACTTGTCGCGCCTCTCTGATTTCAGAAATATCGCGGATCGCACCATCAAAGTATACATTGCCATTTTCGTCGGTGGCTTTGATACTACTGACTAAGCCCCAGAAAGTAGAGCCATCCTTGCGTTTATATTCAGCCTCTTCGTTTTCGAAGTAGGTATTTTCCTGCATGAAGTTGCGAAAGAAATCTCTACGCGCGGGATCAACATATAGATCGCCCGGATCAATCGGCAGCATCTCCTCCACCGAATCGTAGCCAAACATCTCGACGAAGTGCTTATTGATATAAATAATTCCTTCGGTAGTGGTGGTGCGGAAGATCCCTTCCTTGATAGAGTAGTTGATAGAAGCTAAAAGCTGCTCTCTATTCTTTATTTCTTCTTGTTGGCGGTGGCGCTCCGTAATATCCTTAGCAAAAACCGTCATACCAGTAATGCTGCGATTGCCATCGCGGATAGGCGCATAAGAAAACTCATAGAAGTAAGTCGCATCATCTAAGCCAAAGCATTCCAAATTTTTGAAGGCTTCGCCAGAAAGGGCGCGATCAAAATGTATTTTCCATGAATCGAATTGGTCTTGGGGAAGCTTTTGCGATAGATCATCCCCTTCTTCGATCAAAGTGTCCCAACGCTTAAGTACAAGTGTACAAACCGCTGAGTTGGCTACCAATACCTTATAATCAGGATCGATAGAGAGAATCACATCTTCCGTGTTTTCGATCACAGAGTTGAGATTCAGCCCATTTCTCACAGCGGGCTGTCCTTTTTCGAAGCGCTGTGATTTAATCAGACGGTTTTCCTCCTCCAGTTGCTGGATTCTTCGCAGTAAATCGGCCTTACTGAGCTGTTGATTTGCACTACGAATTTGAGATTTCAGCATAAACGTTGGCTTCAAATTTCCGGATTAAAAAAAATGATTACACAAAAT
>JBCAWW010001005.1:0-2485 GCA_038534415.1 Bacteroidota bacterium
CTTCGCCATGACAACGAGCCTGCAAGACATAAGCTATTGGACTTGATCGGAGATCTTGCATTGGTAGGCGTTCCCTTGAAGGGACATATTATCGCTAATCGCCCCGGCCACAAAGCCAATGTCGAACTAGCCAAAAAGATCAAAACAAGACTTAAACAGGTCAAACTTTCTAAGCGCTTTCAAAAAGACGAAAAGAAGGGAATCATCTTCGATGTTAACGCGGTTATGGACATCCTACCCCACCGTTACCCCTTTTTACTCGTAGATAAGATAGTAGACTTCACTGATGATACCATCATGGGAGTCAAAAATGTAACTATAAACGAACCATTTTTTCAGGGACATTTTCCTGGCAACCCGATAATGCCAGGAGTACTACAAATCGAGGCTATGGCCCAAACTGGGGGTATTCTGCTACTAAATACCATTGAAAATCCTCAGTCAGTTTGGGTATATATTGTGGCTGTAGACAACGCTCGCTTCAAAAAACCAGTATTACCCGGCGACACATTGATGCTAGAACTCAAAATGACAGCCCGAAGACGCAGTATTTGCATGATGACAGGCAAAGTATACGTTGATGGGAAAGTTGTTTGTGAGGCAGATTTGGTCGCCAGCGTAGTTCCTAAAAACTAACTATGAGTTTTCCTGTATCCAAAACCCACTCTGACTACCCACACTCGACTGTACACCCAGATGCAAAATTAGGCAAGAACGTAAAGATTGGCCCCAATGCTGTGATTTATGGCAAGGTGTCTATCGGCGATGGTACTGAAATTGGACCCAACGTAGTCATCTACGATGATGTTCAAATTGGTCAAAACTGTCGCATCTTACCCAATACATTTATTTCAGCCGATTTTCGTCAGCTAGAGTTTTGGCGGGAGAATCCTCAAAACAGTGGTCTCCCCTCTTCGGTACAGATTGGAAACAATGTACACATTGAATCCAATACCAGCATTCACGGAGCAATCAAGATTAGCGACAATTGCTGGATTGGTTCCAATGTAAGTATACATGATGGCGCTAGGATCAGCGCAAATTGTAAGATATTTCCCGGCGCTTCTATAGCCGCTATTCCTCAGGACCTAAAGTTCGACGGTGAACGCACTACCCTAGAGATAGGCGAGAATACTACTGTCCGTGAATTTGCGACTCTTAATAGAGGCACGGATTATCTTGGCAAAACCGTAGTGGGTAGCAATGTGCTTATCATGGCTTATGTACACATCGCCCACGATTGTGTGATTGGCGATAATGTCATCATGGCTAATGCGGTTACTTTGGGTGGGCATGTTACGATTGATGACTTTGCCGTCATTGGCGGCATGGCCGGAATCCACCAATTTGTCACCATCGGCAAACACGTCATGGTGGCAGGAGCCTCGGTAGTCCTGAAAGACGTTCCTCCCTATATCAAATGCGGTAGATCGCCTCTTCAATATGTTGGTGTTAACTCAATTGGCCTTCGCAGACGCGGTTTTGACAATACCACCATCCACCATATCCAAGAAATCTATCGTCATGTCTTCTTGGCCGGCATGAACAATCAAAAAGCCTTGGCGCATGTGGAGGCACATTTGCCAGCCACCGAGGAAAGAGACGAAGTCATCACTTTTGTGCGCAATGCAACAAGAGGTATCATCAAAGGCTATGTACCTTCTAATAACGGCCGCAAATAATACATGAGTCTGCCGCTCCATATCCAATTGCAAAAGGTCGGCAAACAATACTATCGACGCTGGATCTTTCGGGATATCAATCTGGACTTGGTTCAGCATCCACAAACGGCTTTGGTAGGCACCAATGGCTCTGGCAAATCGACCCTCTTGCGGATCATTGCGGGGCAATTGGCGCCCACAGAAGGCAAGATTTCCTTTGCCAAGGATCAGGAGCACCTTCCTATCGCCAAAGTCTATCAGCACCTAAGTTGGGCCGGGCCACAGATCGAAATGTATGCAGAACTGACGCTCGAAGAGTTGATAAAACTTCATTTTCAGCTCAAAAACTGCTTATTGGACAAACCCATGGACTTGGTGGAACTATTGCGTTTCAAAGGCCATCATCAAAAACCACTGAAGTACTTCTCCTCTGGTATGCAGCAGCGCGCCAAAGTAGGGATCGCTTTGTTTAGTCAATCCGAGCTTCTCCTGCTAGATGAGCCTACGTCTAATATGGACGAAGCCAATGCCGCGATGATCTTGGATATGATCGATCAGTATCGTCAAGGTCGGATCTTTGTTTTAGCTTCCAATATGAAGCGAGAATACGAACGTCTACCTCATACTCTGCACCTCAACTAGGGTTGGAGATGAGCGTTCTGCGAAGCAGATAAATAAGCTAACGCTACCCCCGAGAAAAGTAAAAAGGGGTTGCGCATAGGCGTAAAGAGCATTGGATAGCCTAAGCCTTTCTCATAGTGCCAGCTTAATAGTTTAAACAAGCAGTATGGCATTTCAGCCTTGATTTGTCTATTATTCTCAGA
>JBCAWW010001006.1:0-2485 GCA_038534415.1 Bacteroidota bacterium
TTACGAAGAACTTGATACAGCACTCAAAAACAATCAAGAAAACAATGATGGGGATGCCAACAAGGAAGGCGGGAAATAGAAACATCATTCTTTGCTTCACAATGTGTTTAGCTTTCCTAGCAATCCTACCCAATAACACAAAAGCACAAGGCAGGAAACTCACCTACGATCAGGCTGTGGCTGTCTTTGGAGAACAAAGAATCTTTGAATTTAGGAGGTTCTCGCTTGAGTTGACTGACGCCAGTAAAGCAGAGCTACATGAATTAGTGGAAACCATTCGCAAATTTCCGGCTGTGCTAGGAGGAAATGTGATTGTCATTCAGACCTTCACTTGTGAAAAAGAGCTTAATGTGAAGCCCTATATTGCTGCCTGCAGAGGGCAAGTGATCATTGACTATTTAGTTGAATCAATCAACATCTCCCGCAAGAAATGTTATATACAAGATGGCGGGCCAAATAAGTTTGACCCCGACTGTGAAGTCTTAAGCGGTGTCAACGTTTACCTCAAAAAAAGCTGGTAAATAGTCTGCGAAAAAAATAAAGCCGCTTCAATTATTGAAGCGGCTTTTTATGTGAATTAAGTTCCAATATGTGATCGGATCTATTTAGTCTTGCCAGTACTTGCAGCGGCTTCTGCTTTTTTGGCTTTAGCAGCAGCTTTAGGATCTTCTTCGCGAATGCCTTTGGCAACTAGTACCTTATGCTCAAGCTCATCCATCAATTCTGGATTGTCTTTGATCAAGCGCTTAACAGAATCTCTACCCTGTCCCAGTTTGCTACCATCGTAGCTAAACCAAGAACCCGCTTTATGTACAATGTCGAGCTCTACCGCAAGGTCTAATACTTCACCTGCATGTGAAACACCTTCCCCAAACATGATATCAAACTCGGCGATACGGAACGGAGGAGAAACTTTGTTTTTCACCACCTTCACTTTGACGCGGTTACCAATGCTCTCAGTTCCTTCTTTGATCTGAGCCATGCGACGAATGTCAAGACGGACGGAAGAATAAAACTTAAGTGCATTACCACCGGTAGTCGTCTCAGGATTACCAAACATAACCCCAATCTTCTCACGCAACTGGTTGATAAAGATACAGACACAGTTCGTTTTAGAAATCGCAGCCGTCAACTTACGAAGTGCTTGAGACATCAATCGAGCCTGAAGCCCCATTTTTGATTCTCCCATTTCGCCTTCGATTTCGGCCTTAGGTGTAAGAGCTGCAACAGAGTCAATTACGACAATATCCATTGCACTAGAGCGAATCAAATACTCAGTAATCTCAAGCGCTTGCTCACCATAGTCTGGCTGAGAAACATATAGGTTTTCAGTATCGATCCCTAGCTTCTCCGCATAACTGCGGTCAAAAGCGTGCTCTGCATCAATAAAGGCTGCTAGTCCGCCCGCTTTTTGAGCTTCGGCAATCATGTGCATTGCTAGAGTAGTTTTACCAGAAGATTCTGGTCCGTAGATCTCTACGATACGACCACGGGGTATGCCGCCAATCCCTAATGCTATGTCAAGGCCAAGTGATCCAGTTGGTAATGCTGGTACATCAATTACTGGGTTGTCACTGAGCTTCATTACAATCCCTTTGCCGTAAGTCTTTTCGAGCTTATCGACCGTCATTTGTAGGGACTTGAGTTTTTCTTGTTTGATATCCTTCGCCATGTCTATAAGGTAATTTGGAAATTTTTAGTCTATGTTATCAGTATTCCGCAAGAGGCTAATCGTTCCGCGAAGCGGTAGAATCAGCGACTACTTGCATGGACAGGATACGTACGGGTCGAAGTGGATGGTGTGTATATTTATCTACCTGGCTGACTTCTATTCTTCGTACGAGATCCATTCCGTATATCACTTCACCAAAAACGGTGTATGTAAAATCTAGATGGGGAGCACCTCCTCGATCCAGATATGCATTGCGTTGGTCTATGGTATAATCAAAGGCTTGAAAATCCTCTCGTTCTAAGAAAGCATTAAAGCTTAAGCTTGCGCGTTCTTCCTCGGACAAAAGCTGATAAGCATCATACATATCACCTCTCAATACCTTAGTTCTTTCTCGCGCGACGCTGTCTAAAAGCGCATTGCTTACTTCCTTACCCGTAACAATATAAAATTGGCTACCGGCTGAACGTTTTTCGGGATTCTTCTCATCAGGCTCTCGGGCGGCACCAAGCTTAGCACGAGTATGAATACGCATTTCGCTAAACTCTGCCTCTAAATCGTAGCCGGGACCATTGTCTTGCGAAAAGTCTCCGTTTCGCGTACCAGGATCACCGGTTTGAACCATAAAGCCTAATATGATCCGATGAAAATACAAACTGTCATAGAACCCTGATCGGGCTAGTTTGAGGAAGTTCTCACGGTGAATGGGAGTCTCTTCATAAAGGATGAGTCCAATATCACCTACTGTGGTTTTCATGATCACATCTGCCTGCCCGCTCAAATCTTTAGCATTACTTGATTTTTCACAGGATGTTA
>JBCAWW010001007.1:0-2482 GCA_038534415.1 Bacteroidota bacterium
GTCAATATGCTGTTCCGGAAAAAAGACGAACTTTCTGATCAAGAGATCATGGCGGGCTTGCAGGCTGAAGGCAACGAAGGCCAGCGAGTGACCAATTATCTCTTTGATAAATATCGAGGGCTTGTCTACAAAGGAATGAACAAGTATCGCCTCAGTGAAGAGGATGCGCTCGATGTCTATAGCGATGCTATTATCGCCGTCGGTTTGCAGGTTCGTAACGGCAAGTTTAGAGGAGAAAGCAAACTCAGTACCTACCTTTTCAAAATCTATTACAATCGCTGTATCAATAAAGTCCGAGACCTCAAAGCCAAGCAATTGGATTTAGTCGAGGAGATGCCCGATTATCCGCAGGCTGGTCAAAGCATCCTACAAGCGATGATCACCCAAGAAGAAGTCGATAAACTCATTTCCTTCCTGGACCAATTGGGTGAACGCTGCCGAGAGATCATCTTGATGAGAGAGTATTATGGCTATACGATGGACGAAATTGCAGAGAAAATTGGCTTTAAAACGGCTCGCAGTGTTTCGGCAATGAAAGCACGCTGCCGTGCCCAATTGAAAGAGGTGATCGCGAAGGCCAAGGGCATCAAAGGCTTTGAAAACAACGAAATCATCTCCGATTGATAACATTTATTAAGCATCAGGGTCTAATCAAACGTTCATGATAAATCAAACGCCAATGAATCAAAGGATCGAGCAATACCTTGCTGGTAAACTATCTCCTGAGGAGCTAGCTGCGTTTGAAAAAGAACTCGATATGAATGAAGACCTCAAAAATGCCATTACCCTAGAGATCGCGACTCGGACCGGAGCGTTCGCCGCAGGCATAAAAGATCAAAAAGAGCAGCTACATGCCCGCTTTTATGAACTCAAGTCTGAAGAGGCGAAGATTGTCCCTGCGAGACGCCGGATGCTATATGCTGGAGCCATTGCCGCAGCTATTGTATTATTGGTGAGCTTTTTTGTATTCGTTCCGAGAACGCCTAGCTCTGGACCAGAACTTTTTGCAGCTAACTATGAGCGACCACTAGCTAGCGTTATGCGTGGGGAGGATGGTATGGAAGCCTATAAGGCAGCGCAGATTGCGTATGCCGAGGGAGATTTTGCAAAGGCGGTGATCCATTATGAGGCTGCTTTGCAGAACGCTTTATTACCTTCTATGGATGAAGCTCGATTTTATCTTGCGATTGCCCAAATGGAACTTGGCCAAAACGAGGCCGCATCCCAAAATTTTAAGCAGCTTTCAGATTCTTCGGATTATCGTCAGATGGGCGCTTGGTATGACGCTCTCTTGAGCCTGAAAACAGAGCAATTAGAAGAAGCCAAAGCGAAGTTAGCTGCGATAGCCCAATCACAGGGAAACTTTTACCAATCCCAAGCCCAAAAACTACTGTCTGAGCTTGAATAAAGCGTTTTTGCACTACTCTCTTCAACTTAGTCGAGAACCGTAATTCTTTCAACAAATTGAGAATTACGGTTTTTTGTTGTTTGTACAATCGTTTTCGCATTTCATTTAACTCAAGCTGTAGTTGATACAGTAGTGGTTGTGAGCTCTCGTCTCACAAAGTATATTATTGACACACTTTCTAAACAATTTCCCGCATACTGATAACATCTTTTGCGGGGCCGTGTCTAATCAGACACAAATAAAAATTAGTCATGTATCAAATCAACAATTTTAGTTCTCGCTCTTCGTGGCAACAAACTTATCAAGCTCAACCGAAAGCCGTGATCCTGTCTCATATCTTATCTCAAAAACTCAGTTATTTACTCGTATTGATGGGGATGATTTTTCCCTCTATGGGAGTACTAGCTGGAGGGGTTCCTCCTACAAGTAATTCTACTGGTTCATCTGCCGTGGGAATTGGAAATGCTAATTATCTTGCTTGTAATGGTTGTGGGAATGGTGCTGGTCTGAATTGCGGTGATGTTTTTGATTCACCGGAATTTACCTTTGCTCTTAGCTCTGCTGGTGGGTTTGGAGCTATGGTTACATCGATTTCCGTTCAGATAACCAGTCCTAGCGGCGCTTCGATACTTCCATATTATGGCTCATTTGGCAATGCTCAAGTTGGAATGATCACTTTGAATATTCCTAATGGTTCAAATTCTGTTAATACTAGTATCCCTATCCCTTCTAATTACGATTTGGTGTTGGAAGGCAATCTTGACTTCATTTTACCTTGTGCCGCAGGAGGCTCGGCTGATGATTTTGAAGAAGGAGACTATCATGTTGTTACAACTATTAGCGGATTTGATAGCTATGGTATTGCATTTACTGCCTATGTCAATTATACACTTGATATAGAAGGTGGTAACACAGTTGGTTCTGCCCTTGTAGATTTACAATTTCAACTCCTACCAGAGTTTCTTCAGATAGCTCAAAATTCAATAAGGCTTTATCTTGGCTTGGGTTAGGGCTCCAAGTGATTGAGGAGACGTTTTCAACTGGGAGTTTGGATGAACGGAAACTCATACCTGG
>JBCAWW010001008.1:0-2480 GCA_038534415.1 Bacteroidota bacterium
CCTACATTGACCGCTGTGGCAATGCGCTATTTGCCCGCATTCTAATGGAACATAGTGAAAGACTGCCAGCCTAATGCAGCTGGAACATACCGCTCCAAGCGGTAATGGAAAACCTATTTATCACTTCAACTTAATTTTTATGAACAGCAAACTACTATTGTGGAGTGTTCTATTGAGTTTGTTCTGCTTTTCGCAGCTCCAAGCCCAAAGGACCATCACAGGTACCGTCTCTGCGGCGGAAGAAGGGGAAGCCCTTATTGGGGTAACCGTTATCCTGCAAGGTACCAACCGAGGTGCCGCCACCGATGAAAATGGTCGCTACTCTTTGACGATCCCTGGCAATGAGGGAACCCTCATATTTTCTCTGTATGGATTTGAACGCCAGTCTATTAGCTTGGGGAGTAGCGATGTGATTGATGTGCAAATGGCCGAATCAGTCCAAGTCCTGGACGAAGTCGTCATTACTGCGCTTGGCGTACAGCGCGAAACCAAAGCCCTTGGCTATTCTGTCCAAGAAGTCTCTGGAGATGAAATTCTCGAGTCTCGGGAGAGCAATTTGGTCAACTCGCTTTCTGGCAAAGTCGCTGGGGTGCAAATCACGAGTTCTTCTGGTGCGCCCGGTGCTTCTTCTCGAATCGTAATTCGAGGCGCTTCCTCCCTATTGGGCAACAACCAGCCGCTATTCGTCGTGGATGGGATTCCCTTGGACAATACGCAGTTCTCCTCCAGTCCTCGCAATAGCACCAACGAACCCGCCAATGGTACTCGCGCAGGCGATGAAGAGCAAGGTGGCGCTGACTATGGCAATGCTATCCAAGACATCAACCCTGACGATATCGAGAGTATTTCAGTTCTCAAAGGCCCGACTGCCGTGGCGCTTTATGGCTCCCGTGCCCAAAATGGTGCCGTCGTTATCACTACTAAGTCTGGGGCTGGAACCCGTGGCATTGGCATTACTGCTAGCTCAAACTATTCGGTCCAAACCCCACTGCGCCTACCTGATTTTCAAAATCAGTATGGACAAGGTGGTTATGGACTCGTGGATTATCCAGAGTATCTCGATGTAGATGAAAGTTGGGGCGATCCCCTTGATGGCCGCCTCAAGCGCAATGTTTTCAACGAAGAAGTGCCTTGGGTTGCCAATCCTGACAACATCAAAAACTTCCTCGAAACCGGTAATGTATTTGTCAACAATGCCTCTATCTCGGGTGGCAATGATCGCGCGAACTTCCGCTTTTCATTGGCCAATATGGACCAAAAAGGGATCTTGCCCAATACAGGCCTCAATCGTACCAACATTTCCCTCAAGTCAGGTCTCCAAGTTACGGACAAATTGAAGATTGTTTCTAGCGTGAGCTACGTCTTGACTCAGGGCAAAAACCGTCCTTTGACGGGTTATGATGGGCAAAATGTCTTCCAGTCTATGTTCAACTGGCATGGCCGTCAGATTGATTATGATCAGTTTCGCGATTACAAAAATCCAGATGGATCATTTATTCTCAATACCACTGATCCAAACAATAGTGAGGCCTTTGGTTGGCCTATTGCCCCGATTCCAGCTTGGCAAAACAACCCATACGCCAACCTTTACGACAATGTCAATACCGACCGTCGTGATCGCCTGATCGGCAACTTTAAGATCAGCTACAACTTTACCGATTGGTTGAGTGCCTTCGTGCGTGCGGGTACTGATTACTATACCGATCAGCGAGAGCAGCGTTATGCCGCAGGCCTCAAAGATCCCTCTTCTCTCCGTCAAGGTGGCTTTGTACATGACAACTATGTGGTCAATACCTACAATCTTGATTTAGTGGTTCAAGCGCAAAAGCAGTTCAATCCTGATTTTTATGCGTCTTTATTGGTCGGTGCCAACCGCTTCCACAATACTGTTTCTAACCAGTTTACCTATGTTCAGGGACTTTTGATCCCGGGGATCTACAATGTCAGTAATGCCCGAGGCTTACCCGATAGTCGTGAGTACACCACTGCCAAACGCATCAATGGTGTGTATGGCGCGGCTCAGTTCTCCTTCCGCAATTTCCTTTTCTTAGACCTGACAGCACGTAATGACTGGTCTTCTACCTTGCCCGTAGATAATCGCTCTTACTTTTATCCATCAGCTAGTGTGAGCTTTGTGCTTTCTGATGCTTTTGACATGCCCTCTGCTATCAGTTTCCTCAAAGTACGCGGTGGGCTTGCTCAGGTAGGAAATGACACCAATCCATATGTGTTACAATCCTATTTCGTAAAGAAACGCATTGCTGATAATCAGGCCGATATCACTTTCCCTTTCAATGGTCAGCCAAGCTTCGCTTTGGGAGATGAGCTAGCCAATGCCGGTCTCTTACCTGAAGAGACGACATCTTGGGAAGTGGGTTTAGACCTCCGCCTTTTTGAAGGTCGTATTACAGCAGATCTGACCTATTATGATGGCCTCACCCGCAATCAATTGATGAATTTGACCCTGCCATCCTCTTCAG
>JBCAWW010001009.1:0-2479 GCA_038534415.1 Bacteroidota bacterium
CTCCACCACAATCAAGCCCAACCCAAACTCGAACACTTATTAAGTCATCTACCGTAGGTATACTTGTGAATGTGCTCATAGTATTTTCTTATCATCTGTTCAAAGGAAATATATCAAAACACCCAATGCAAACCAATTCCTTGGGGACCTACTTGTAGATGACTTAATAAGTGTTCGAGTTTGGGTTGGGCTTGATTGTGGTGGAGCAAATACTGAGTGGTGTCAAAAAGGAGCAAAAAGCCTCCTTGTAGCAAAAGAGATTGGCCGTAGCCTTTGAGTCTTTCGGGCCGATTGCTGGTGTTTTTGGCTCGTTCTAGCAAATAGCCGCCGGCTGTCATATAGGTAAAATTGAGAGCTAGGTTGAAGAGTAAGATTTTCTCTAATTTTTGTTGCTCTTGGTAGCTTTCCCAGAGGCCAAGCATCGCCGGGTCTGTGGTATAGCTGCTATAAAGTCCACCTGCTGCGAGTCCCAGGTTTACTACGTTCCAGAAGACATTCATTTCGTGGAAGTAACGAGTAGAGCCAGACGTTCTGCCCCGCAGAAAACCACTAACTGCAATATTGCCTACGGCCCAACCACCCAGCACATACATATTGGTTTTGTTGAGTTGCAGGCGATTGGTGTTGAGCTCTAGTAGGCTTTGGTCCTGAGCCCATAAGATGCAGATGGGGACCAACAGTAGTACAATCAGGAGAGACAAGCGACGGATATTCATTGTTCGATATTTACGGCTTCAAATTGGACAATTTGCCCTTCTTGGATGGTATAGCTGATTTCGATGGGATTGCAACAAACTTCGCAATCCTCAATATACTTTTGTTGGCTGATACTTGGGTCTAGCATCATCGAAATCTGTTGCCAGCAGTAAGGGCAGGTGAAGAAGTATTCTTCTTCTGCATAATGAAAATCTGCATCTATTTCCATAATGGCATAACTTCACTGGAATCAGCTTTGTTTCGGATAGGGGCATTGCGAAATTGGTTTGTCGTATTGGAAGAAGATATGAAGCACTTACTGACTCTTTGGCTTTGCTTAATTGGAATCCCTTTTTGCCTTTTGGCACAAAACGATCCCTGCCGCTTAGAGGAAACTTTTTCGCTTAGCTATGACAAGCAAAGCTTGAGCGCTGTGTTGGCGGACCTGCGGGAGCGCTTACACCTGCCGCTGTCCTATAGTCCGGATCGTATCCCTGACAAGAGAGTGGAGGCTTATCGTACCGATAAGCTGTCTCTGAAAAAGTGTTTGGATCAATTGCTGGAAGATAGTGGCTTGGAATACCGCTGTATCGGAGGCCAGTTGGTGATTTTTACCCAATTAAATGCTTCCCCAGCTCAGGGCTTAGAAAAGGAGGTGCCGATCCCTCGTCAGACGATCAGAGGTCGAATATGGGATAAGGACTCACAGCAACCCATCCCTTTTGCCGCCATTTTTTTGCCGAATACCAGCCCACTGCGGGGCGCTTATAGTGATGAAAATGGGTATTTTCGTATCAATAGCGTAGCTGTTGGACGATATAAGCTGCAAGTAAGCCATGTGGAGTATCAGCCTTATATCCAGAACAGTTTATTGATAAGTACGGGAAAGGAGGTGGTTTTGGAATTGCAGCTCATCCAAAAAATCAATACGCTGCAGTCCGTACAAATTACTGATGATGATCCGATGGCTACGCCACTCAATCCCTTTGAGACGACGAGCTATCAAGGCTATGAGGTAGAAGAAGCTAGACGTTACCCGGCTAGTTATGGGGATCCAGCTCGGCATGCCCAATCCTTTGCGGGCCTGATTGGGCAAAATGATATCCGAAATGAAATTGTGATTCGTGGCAATAATCCTCGCTCCATTATGTGGATGATAGACGGAGTGGAGGTGCCAAATCCTAACCATTTTGGAAGAGAAGGTACTTCGAGTGGATCGGTGAGTATGGTAAGTACTAATCTCCTGGCAAACTCCGAGTTTCTCACCGGAGCCTTCCCGGCTCAATACGGCAATGCAACCGGAGGCATATTTGATTTGCGGATACGTGAAGGCAATGACTCCATTTTTGAGCATAGTATTGAGTTGGGGACATTGGGCTTGGAGGTCGCATCTGAAGGTCCTATTGGGCGTAAGATAGGCTACAAAGGCTCTTACCTCGTCAATATGAGGTCCTCGGTGCTCAATGCAATTGGGAGTTTGCTAGACACCATCATTGTGGATGAGGAGCTGACTAATTATCAGGACTTGGCATTAAAACTTCATTTCCCTACTAAAAAAGGAGCTGTGGATGTGCTGACCCTTTTTGGCAATAGTAGTTCAGGGCTTCCACGTGATGATCGTAGGCGCTCCCAAGTATCGGGGGTACAAACCCTTGGGATTCTATCTTATCGTCGTACTATTCGCGACAATGCTTATCTCAAAAGCTCTTTGTCCTTTATGAGTTCCAATATCAATAATCGAATTTTTGATACGGACTCGCTCGATCTTTATGATCAAAGAGAT
>JBCAWW010001010.1:0-2478 GCA_038534415.1 Bacteroidota bacterium
CTCACCTAAAAAGATGAGACTGATATCTTCAAATGATTATTTGCTTACGATTTGCTTTTGTCCTTGATATAGAGAAAGGCGCTGAATCCTAAATAGGCAACTAACAAGATGATGCCTAAATAAAAGCCAATCGTAAGCAAATAATCATTTGAAGATATCAGTCTCATCTTTTTAGGTGAGACTTTTTTTATGCACGTGGTCTTGGGAGTTGGATACAAAAGGTGGTGCCCTCGGTTACGGCAGGGTCCAGCCAAATTTCGCCCAGATGGCTTTTCACCACTTTTTTACATAGGGCTAGGCCAATGCCTGTGCCTTCATATTCATTGCGGGCATGTAGACGCTGGAATAGCGTAAAGATGGCATCTTTGAACTCAGCAGGGATCCCTATGCCATTGTCAGAAATCCTAAATAGGTAGTTGGAAGCCATCGCTGATACCGAGACTTTGATCTCTGGATTCACTCCTTTGCGATGAAACTTGATCGCATTGGAAATCAGGTTTTGGAACAATAGATTTATCTCTGCCTCATAGCCTTCAATTTCGGGCATAGGCGAGATGGAGACCACCGCTTGGGTGTCCATAATCTGCTTATCCAAATTACGTACTACTTTTTGTAGTACCTGATCCAAGTTGATCCGCTCCGGTTGCAAGCCACTGCGACCAATACGGGAGTATTTGAGCAGGTCTTGTAGCAATTCGTCCATCCTAGCTGCGCCGTCGGCTGCAAAATGGATAAATTCCAAAGCGGGTTCATCTAGCTTGGGCGCATATCTCTTTTCAAGCAATTGCATATAGGCACGAATCGTCCGTAGCGGTTCCCTCAAATCATGGGAAGCCGCATAAGCAAATTGCTCAAGATCCGCATTGGACTGCTGTAATAATCTATTTTGAGTCCGTATAGACTGACTCTGCTCTGCGAGCAGGCTATTTTGGGATTGTATCTCTTGGTTTTTGAGTTCAAGTAGGGTGTGTTGCTGGCTCAAGGCCAAGTGAGCCTTTTGTTTGATCTGATAACGGCTCAGTAAAGCGATGATCCCTAGGATCGTGAGAAAAACGGCTACGAGACTGAGATATAGCTGGACCTGCCGATTACTGCTTTCAGATTGAAGAGAAGATAATTCTTGTTTAGAGTTTTCCAATCTCCGCTCCAACTCAAAACGCTGCTCTAAATCATCAATCTTCTCATTCATGCGAATATTGTGCAGGCTGTCTTGATAGCGTTCAAACTCTGTTTGGAGATAATAAGCCCTTTTAAAGTCCCCTTCAGCAGATTTGAGCTCTGCCAATTTCTTGAGGAGCTGGATCGTAGCTTCTTGGTCCTGTAGCTGTTTGGCAAGCCCTAGGCTTTGGTCATACAGATTGGTTGCTTCTTTGACTCGACCGAGGCTTTCGAGATGGCCAGCATAACGAGAAAGTAGATCTTGTTGCCAACTAGCGCTTTCATTTTGTAGAGCCAGTTGCCAAGCTTGTTGATAATATTGCTCTGCCAGGGGCAAATTACCCATGGTAGAATATATACCGAAGATGTTGGCCAACATCCCGATGGCTGGATCAGGGTTTTTGAGTCTTTGCTTGATTTCTAATGATTGCTCATAAAAGGTGAGTGCCATTTCATAATCCCCTTTGCTTTCGTGAGCGACCCCTAGGTTTGCACTCAGCACACTGATGGCACGAAAAGAAGGCTTCGGAGCGCTTTTGACAATGACCAAGGCTTCTTCTAAGATATCGATTGATTGTTGGTAGCGACCGACTCGCTCGAGGAGATAACCAATATTACTCATGGTCATCGTTTTGCGAGGCAAAATCTGCTCACGATCATAAATATCTAAGGCATGATTGTAATGGACCAAGGCTTGCTCATAATCTCCTAAGGTTTGCATCAAAATGCCTGCACTATTTGAAATCACCGCAAACAGCATGTCATCACCTGTATTCTTGGCGATGTTGAGACCTTTGGTATAGCAATCACGTGCGGCCAGTAGATGGCCTTGGATCAAATGCAGCTTCCCTAATATATCAAAAGCACGTGCTTGCAGGACCATATTGTCCGAAGCCATAGCGAGTAGGTAACCTTCCTTGGCATATCCCATGGCCTTTTCAGGAGAAATGGCAC
This sequence comes from Bacteroidota bacterium, assembly GCA_038534415.1. GTDB lineage: Bacteria > Bacteroidota > Bacteroidia > J057 > J057 > JBCAWW01. The sequence goes on from JBCAWW010001010.1 coordinate 2,113, forward strand.
GATAGCCTTCAGCAAGCTTAAGGATAACCTCTAGTTGTTGCACTCCAACGGTTTCGTGCTTTAAATCTTCTAGGCTATCAAGCTGTTGCCTAAAATCTTGCGCCTTACCATATAGTGGAAAGAGGATGCACACAATCAAAAACAAGCGCTGAAGAAACATAAATTGAATGTTTGTCTAAGCAATTTAATTCATAAAAAGAAGAAATCTTCTACCCAGCGCCAAAAAGCTGATGCAATTAGCATTTTTTTCTTACATCGAAATATGAGGTCTTTGGGCCTTTTTTACGCGGATATACATTAATCAATAAAATATCAGCGCACTGAAGAAACAATTCAGATTTTTGCGAAAAAATTCTTCATAGAATA
>JBCAWW010001011.1:0-2477 GCA_038534415.1 Bacteroidota bacterium
CCCTTTTCTAATCGGGAGTGGTTTGATCAATCTATCCAATATATATGACGCCTTAGCTAGAAGCCCTGATTCCGTAAGGACACTCCTAAAGGAATCTATTCCCCTATTGATTGGCACGGAAGCTGTTTCGGCAGCATATTCAAGCTTAGGTAATTTAGCCCTAGAACAAAAAAGCTTTTCCGAAGCACAAGCATGGTATGAAAAGGAGCTACAAACAGCGGAGGAATTTGATGACCTGCAAAGTAAAAAAACAGCGCTTGGGCATCTTTACTGGGCTCATAAAGGTAAGAATGAAGCGGTAGAAGCTTTAGCGTTTTTTGAGCGCTTTACGGCACTGGAAGATAGTATCTTCAATCTTGAGACGGTCGAAACCATCAACCAACTCAACATTGAGTACGAAACCGAAAAGAAAGAAAAGGCAAACCTCCTCCTTCAAAATGATCTCACTCAGTCTAAGTTAGAAGCGACCGAGCAGAAGGCCTTGCGCAATCTATTGTTGGGGATCGCAGCCGTGGTACTGCTGATCGGTTTTGGAGGCTTTGTCTGGTATCGCTATCGCCAACGCATCGTTCTCAAAGAGCAAGCCTTAGAATTGGAACAAGAACGAATCAGAAAGGAACAAAGACGTAAGGAGGCCGAAAAGCTCAAGGAGCTAGACGCCATGAAAACGCGTTTCTTTACCAATATCTCGCATGAGTTTCGCACTCCCTTGACGCTCATCCTCGGGCAAAACGAGCAGCTGCAAGCTGCCATAGAAGATAAAAAACTGCAAAATCGTTTGACCATGGTCGGTCGAAATGGGCATCGCCTACTAGACTTGATCAATCAGGTGCTGGATGTAGCGAAGCTGGAGGCGGGAGGGATGCATCTCGAAAGATCTCGGCTCAATGCGATCTCTTATTTCAAACATATCTTTTTTTCTTTTGAATCATTAGCCGAAGAGAAAGGGATCAGTTTATCATTTGACAGTAAGCTTGATAGCCTCGATACCGCCTTTGATATTAAGAAAATGGAGCGGGTAATTTTCAATCTGCTTTCCAATGCGGTGAAGTTTACGCCAGAGGGTGGCCAAATAGAGATGAGCGTTCTGCGCAGCAGTGATCATCTCAAAATCACCATTTCAGATACGGGCCTAGGCATCAATGCCGAGCAGCTACCTTATATATTTGATCGTTTTTATCAGGCTGATAGCAGTGAGAATCAAGCCAAACCCGGTACAGGTATTGGTTTGTCGCTGGTCAAAGAATTGGTGGACTTGCACGAAGGGCAAATCAGCGTAAAGAGTGAAGTCGGTCAAGGGACTACTTTTGATATCCGCCTCCCGCTGGTAGAGGATTTGGCGCAGTTTGAGCTTAAGCAGACGGAGACTCAGCTCTCGCCTGCGGCTCTTCCAAGTAATACTTTAGCCGCCATCGAAGGAGAAGCTGTCGCATCGGAACAGCAAGCGCAAATCCTCCTCATCGAGGACAATCCAGATGTACGGGCTTTTGTCAGAGAGCAATTATTGGATTTTGGTTATCAAGTGCATACTGCCAAGGACGGACTAGAAGGGGTAGAGATCGCATTGGACCTCATCCCTGATTTGATCATCTCTGATATCATGATGCCAAGGCTTGACGGTTATGGGGTCGCCAAGGCGCTAAAGTCTGATCCGAAGAGTAGTCATATCCCTCTGATTTTGTTGACCTCCAAAGCTTCGGAAGAAAGCAAGATCGAAGGCTTGGAACAGGGCATTGACGATTATTTGCTCAAGCCATTTAACTCACGCGAACTCAAAGTTAGGATCTCCAATTTGATCGAACAACGCAAGCGATTGAGAGAACGTTTTAGCACGGCGACGGTCATTCGTCCCAATGAAGTCAGTGCAGTACCGATTGAGCAAAGCTTCATCAAGGGGGTCTTGGAAATCATCGAGATCAATCTCACCAATGAACAGTTTAGCGTCGAAGTACTCAGCGAGGAAGTAGGCATGAGTGTCAATAATCTCAACCGGAAATTGCGGGCTTTAATCGATCAGACGGCGGGCAAACTTATACGCTCTATGCGCCTGCAAAGAGCGGCCGATTTACTCCAACAAAAGGCCATCAGTATCTCCGATGTAGCCTACGATATGGGCTTTTCGAGTCCCAATCATTTTGCTCGAAGCTTCAAAAATCAATTTGGCGTTTCTCCTTCAGAATTTGTAAGCCAATCATAAAAACCTCTAAAAAAGACCTAAAAAACCCCATTTTGTGAAAAATGGTAGGTCATTGTTGAAAAGTGCAAAGCCTTTCGGGGCCTCTTACTAGAGCTTTGTAAGTGTTCGAAATCACCAACACTTTCTAAACCTAGTAACATGAACAACTTAGCAACGAATTGGAACAACAACACCACCGATCCAGCATTCCCAAATGTAAATCGTCAGTTCTTCAACCAGCTTAGTAACCGCCAGCCTGTTCGCCACGGCTTCCCACAAAACACCATCACTTTACAGCTTC
>JBCAWW010001012.1:0-2477 GCA_038534415.1 Bacteroidota bacterium
ATTCACGAGGCAATTGCTTACGCGCTACAATCAAGGAATGATAGCGCACCACTTCAATCTGACGCGGCATATGAGCAAAAAGAGGCGAATCACCCAAAGCAATTGCCTCGTGAATTAAATATAATCGCCGAAAATACCACCGACCAAGTGATCATGGGGCTGCAACACCGGCTTCATCCTTGGTTTGGTGTACAGTTTCATCCGGAGTCTATTGGGACCGAATTTGGCGACCGGATTTTTGCCAATTTTTTGCAGATTAGCGAAGATTGGGCCCGCAAAGGACGCCTACATCAGCAAGAAGATAAACTAGCCTTTCGGAAAACTGTCTTAGCTTGGCAGGAGCCTGAGGAGGTGTTTGCCCATCTGTTCCAGAACGCTCCCCTTGCTTTTTGGCTAGATTCTAGCCTAGAAGGTTACAACGGACGCTATAGCTATATGGGTAGCGGACAAAGCGTTCTGCGAAGCAGCAAAACCCACGACATTGCCCCATTACTAGCGCAAAATCTCCAGCAAAACGAAGTCCTCAATACCGATAATCTTCCTTTTAAAGGGGGCTGGCTTGGCTATTGGGATTATGAGCAGGAGGCAAATACCTTTATGTGGGTAGATCGCTATTTGGCTTTTGATCATCAGACAAGAGAGATGTTTTTGTGTACGGCCTTGCCGAACGCTTCTTCGCATCAGCAGTGGGTAGAAAAGCAAATAGTCGAGCTAGCTGCTTGCCCTCGTCTGCCTAAAATCGGTCTGAGAAAAAACATTATAGAAGAACCCATCGAGAGCATTGCCTTAGCGGCGAAACGTTCCCGAGCAGGGTATATAGCGGATATAAAGGCCATCCAAGCCTTGATCAAAAAAGGGGAAAGTTATGAAGTTTGCCTGACCAATGAGTTTAGCGCAGCACTAGCACTTGATCCATTTTACCTATACCGCGTACTGCGAGCCACCAATCCTGCTCCATTTGCGGCTTACATCAAGACCGGAGATTTGCATATCCTGAGTTCTTCGCCCGAAAGTTTTGTCAATCTAACTGCAGGAGGACAGATAAGCAGCGAGCCGATCAAAGGCACCAAGGCAATCGGCAATAATCCTGAGGAAACCGCCGCCCTCAAAAAAGCATTGCGAGAATCCAATAAGGACCATGCGGAATTGTTGATGATCATCGATTTGATCCGTAATGATCTTTCGATGATTTGTGAACGAGCCTCCGTCGAAGTACCTGAATTGGTACGAATCACGGAGTATGCTACCCTCTTACAGGCCTCCTCGCTTATTAGGGGACAGCTCAAAGCGGAGATCAATCCTGTCAAAGCGATTTGTACGATCTTTCCGGGTGGATCGATTACAGGTGCTCCTAAAAAGCGCACAATGGAAATCATTGAAAGCTTTGAAAAACGCAAAAGAGGCGTCTACACTGGAAGTATTGGCTTCTTTTCTTTGGATCGAGCGGCCGCATTCAATATCGCGATAAGGACGATGGTCTACCAAGAGGCGGAGCAAAAGCTTTCTTTTGGGAGTGGGGGAGCGGTCTTATTTGATTCAGACCCTAGCATGGAGTATGACGAGATCATGCTTAAGGCCTATGCCTTGATCAGAGCCCTGAATCTCAGCGTATCTGGACGCTATGAAGATTATAGCTTGACCGAAAAAGTGCTAAGCCCCAAAATCTAAGTTTAGAAGGAAATCAGCAAGCCCTCCTGTCCTTCAGGAGGATAGCTACATTGAAAATTGTAGCGAATCTGTTCACTCTCTGGAAAGATTGATTTTAGATGCGCATTGTTGTGATTGAAAAGAAAGAAAAGTCTTTCGCCTCGATCGCGACTAGGATCTAGGACGACACGCGCAAGTGCTTCTTTATTGGGGAGGCCATGCCTAGAACCATCGGTACTAATGATATAGTTTTGACAATCAATCAGTTCTAGCAAAGCATAGCTGACACTCCTTTTGCTGGCGTGGTGAGAAAGTTTGACGTAAGAGACTTTGAGTTTTTTCTTTTTGCTATATCCTTGTTTCTTCAGTGCCTGAACGATATCAGTAGGATGGGCATCGCCCAAGAATAAGATATGCTTGTTTTTGAGGCTAAATAGGAACGCAATACTGGAGCCATTGGCGATGGAGCGATCTTCTTCTTCCTCTTTGGCGGCTAACTTCTCGATACTTTCTTCAAAGTCGGTATCTGGTACAGAGCGTGATTTACTGGCTTCCTCGGCTTCCCACTCACGATCCAGCTTCATGAGATTTTCAGCATTGGGGCTCAGTACTTTTAGTTTGGCACCGGCGATTTCTTCCTCATGCGGGTTTTGGATGGGTTTGTCGTGCCAACGCTTAGATTTGAGCAAAAACTCCTCGAGCTTGATACCTTGGTTAAGACTTCTCGTTTGAAATCCGATAGTCTGAAAACCTACGTCTCGACGTCTATCGGGCTCATGGTCAAATTGGGAAGCGATGAGCAGTCCTGAGTTGAACCAGAAGCGTTCGAC
>JBCAWW010001013.1:0-2470 GCA_038534415.1 Bacteroidota bacterium
AGATGGTATAAGCCAATCAGATTATAATTGAATCAAGAACAAGGGTTGAGGAAGTAAATTCTTCTTCAATCCTTGTTTATATAAACTCTACTATTCAATCAAAAGATAATGGACAGACGAGCATTCGTAAAAAATACCTTTGTGGCCGGAGCGGCCGCGGCCGCTACCTCTGGGGGAAGCGTTCTGGCACAGCCAAAACAAAAACCTAAGGCAGAAGAATTTCAGATGAAGTTTGCGCCGCATTTGGGTATGTTCAAACACTCTGCCGGTGATGACCCCATCGACCAGCTCAATTTTATGGCTGATATGGGCTTTCGAGCCTTAGAAGATAATGGCATGAAAGGCCGCGATGTCGCCTTGCAAGAAAAGATGGCTAGCACCATGGCCAAGCGAGGTATGGAAATGGGCGTCTTTGTGGCGCATAAAATCTATTGGAAGGAGGCGAATCTCGCCAGCGGCAAAAAAGATCTACTAGAAGAATTTCTTGGAAATATCAAAGAGTCAGTGGAAGTCGCCAAAAGAGTCAATGCGACTTGGATGACCGTAGTACCCGGCCACGTGGACCCGCGCTTGCAAATGGGGTATCAAACCCAAAATGTGGTTGATGCGCTCAAGCGTGCCTGCGAAATCCTCGAGCCCCATAATTTGGTGATGGTGCTAGAACCCTTGAACTTTTACAATCACCCAGGGCTGTTTTTGACTGAGATTCCACAGGCATATCAGCTTTGTAAGTCGGTGGGGAGCGCTTCCTGCAAAATTCTCGACGATCTCTATCACCAGCAAATCCAAGAGGGCAATTTGATCCCCAATATCGATATGGCTTATGATGAGATCGCCTACTTCCAAATTGGCGATAATCCGGGGCGTAAGGAGCCAACCACCGGTGAGATCAATTATCGCAATGTCTTTAAGCATATCAAATCCAAAGGATTTAAAGGCATCTTAGGCATGGAGCACGGCAATTTTCATCCTGGTAAAGAAGGGGAGGAGAAGCTAATCGCAGCTTATCGTGAAGTGGATGATTTTTAAAAATAGGGTATCCCCAATCATAGCGACGTATATTTTACGTCGCTATATTTTTGTCTATAATAGCGAAGAATCAAGTGCCAGATTATATGAATAAATTTTACCTACTGTGTTTAGCGGCCTTAGCGTTCGCCTGTGGCGAACCGGCCAAAACCGCTGTCTCAACTACCGAAACACCCGCTGAAGGTATCCCGGTCATCCATCGTTTTGAAAATGAAATCAGAGCCTTCGAAAAGGCAGATTCAATGGCTAGCCCTCCCGAAGATTTTGTGCTTTTTGTGGGGAGTTCTAGTGTACGGATGTGGAAGACAATCTCTGAGGACCTTGCGCCTCTACCGGTGCTGAATCGCGGCTTCGGGGGCTCTAACTTTGAGGATTTGCTTTATTTCTCAGATAGGATTGTGTTCAAGTATCAGCCTTCGGCGGTAGTCGTCTATGAAGGCGATAATGATATCGTGAGCGATACTTTGCAGCCTGAGCACGTAGCCATGCGCTTGGGGGTGTTTCAGGAACTGATGCAGAAAAAACTACCAGGAGTGCCCACCTACTTCTTGGCGGTCAAACCCTCTATCGCTCGGCGCAACTTGCTCTCCAAAGCCCAAGCTGCCAATCAGCTAATCCAAGAGATGGCAGCCCAAGATGAGATGCTTACCTATATAGATGTTGCCACCCCCATGATGGCTGAGGATGGCAAAATCAGGTCAGATATATTTATCGATGACAGCCTGCATATGAACGCGACGGGCTATGGCTTGTGGACCGAGGTGGTGCGCAGCCATTTGCTGCCTTAGTGGGTTTACTTGCCACCAAAAGTATAACCGATACTTACATTCATAAAGAAGCCGCCTGTGCCCGGTAAGCCTTGTTGAGCCGCAGCATGGGTGGCGGGAGCCTCGGTATTGGCGTTGGTGTAATTGTACTCATTATCGGGGAGAGAGGACCAGATATTGGGCCAAAAACGCGCATTTGGGACAATCACGATACCTTGGGACCAGTCGTTGCGTTTCCGGAACGGATAATAACGATAGTACAAACCAATGCCGAGCGTTGCGGTAGTGTAGGCCGTAATGGGATCGCCACTAAAGTTTTGCCCCTCATAAAATAGCTCATAACGGTGTAGTTTGGGCTCTAAGCGTACGTCCAAAAATTTGGTAATACGATAGCCTACCCCAAAACCCGTCGTCCAAGGCATGCGGAGGGCAAGTCCTTGTGCCTGATCCATTTCGGTGAGAGCCGCTCCGCTAAACTGAAGATTCCAGCCATGAGAGTAATCAAAACTCATCCGCTTAGTGTACCAATTGGCCTCCAAATTTGCCCCTCCTAGTAATACTTGATTGACCCCAGAGACCAGAGAAAACCGATTGGAATAAGGAAAGTCCTCTTGTGTCTCAACTTGCTGAGCGAAGCTAAAGTTTAGGCAAAAAAGTCCTATTAGGGCTAAGCC
>JBCAWW010001014.1:0-2467 GCA_038534415.1 Bacteroidota bacterium
GTTCGCCGCGAAGGAGCGAGTTACCCTCATTGGTCCCAAAAACAAAATCGAACGCGTCCGAATCCTAGGTCCCTTACGCTCTAAGGATCAGGTAGAGATTTCTCGTACAGATGAATTTTTGCTGGGAATTGATGCCCCGATCAGGGCTTCCGGGCACGTAGCCAATACGCCCGGTATCGTCCTCGAAGGCCCCAAAGGCAAAGTCACGATTCCCCATGGTGTCATCTGTGCTTGGCGACATATCCATATGACCACGGCTGATGCCGAACGCTTTGGAGTAGAGGACAAGGACTTGGTCGAAGTGAGGGTTGCTTCTGAGGAGCGTAGCCTCACCTTTGGCAATGTACTGATCAGAGTATCAGATAAGTATAAGTTGGAAATGCACATCGATACCGACGAAGGCAATGCCGCCGAATTGCGTTCTGGTGATGCAGGGGTCCTGTGGGAAACCAGTCAAAGTGGGGCATTGGTCAAGCGGGAAAGAGTCGAATCCAAAATTCGGAAATAAAGGTAGGCTGAGCGCGTGGGGCCTCTGTATTATGATACCCGCTGCGCGGAACGATGAGAAGCGTTCTGCGAAGCAGTAATACAAAAAAGGCACCTCATTGACTTGAGATGCCTTTTATCCTTTCGCGCTGCGCGGAACGCTTATTTAATTTTTCATTACCGCCGTAGCTTCGATTAGCATTACCTTTTTGGCGTTTTCGGGGCGTACGTGGTGATAGTTGCCCGTGCCTAGCTTGGCGAGTGCTTCAAGATTGGCTTTCACACTTGGCGAGCTTCCTTTGGTCAAGTGGAGCGTGCTCAGAACGATGTCTTCCCATGCCATACGTTTGACCATGCGGCTAGTACGACGATTGATTTTGACCATACCATCAGAGGCAAGGATCACTCGATTGTTGCCACCGGGCACGTAATGTTCTTGTGCTAGTTTGTAAGCGAGCTTGAGGCCTTTGCTCATATTGGTTTTACCTCCCGTAGAAAGGGTCGAAAGATTACGCAAAATATAATCCGCGCGGGCAGAAGAGGTCGCTTCAAGAACGATGGAAGCCTTGCCAGAATAGACGATCAGCGTGACGTGATCCTCAGGACGCATCATCTTGACCAAATCATAAAGGGACTCTTGCAACAATGGCAGCTTTTCGGGCTTGTTCATTGAAGAAGAGATATCCACCAAAAAGATGAGGTGATTAGTGGCAGCTTTGGAGATTTTATATTTTGCCTCCGGCACATTAAAAGCCAATGGCTTGGGCTGATTGATGACTGTCTCAGATTCTAAGGCTGAGTTCATGTCCTCAATTTTGATCAGATCAGTTTCAACTTTAGGCTTTTCAACTTGAGGGGTAGAAGCAGTCAAAGGACTGGGTTCAGCGATAATTTCTTCCCCTTCTACAGAGGCAAGAATGGTTTCCTCGACTTGAGGAGGATTGGTTTTTACATTTTCCGTTCTACTTGCGATAGAAGGCCTTGGCGTAGTTTTTTCGGGCGCTGCCGGAGCTTGCTTTACCTTTGGGGGTGCAGGATTTTCTGGTTTACCTGTACGACGATAGGCATAAAGGGCAATGCTGACCGCTTTTGGTTCTTCGACTTCTGGCTCATTGCTCGCTAATGGCAAAGCCTCTTCCTGAAATTTGTAAATCACTCGGAAGAAAGGAGGTTCTTCAACCATTTTGACCATAGGAATGTCCGAAAAGCTCAAAAAGCGATTATAGTAGGCGAGCATTCCATATTTGTGGTGATTATACACGTCCAAGAGTTGGTTATTGAAGTAATAATACCCCTTGCCGTATGCATAATACTCTTTATCAAAGTTTTCAGAATTGAGATAGCTATTGGCCATCTTAATGATAGAGCGGGCGTGGATAATCATGTTTTCGTAGCCACTGCGGCTATTGCGAGAATCCAAGCCGATGGCTTGCAGTTTTTTCTTGGTACGGGAAGGCTGAGATTCGATCATATTGATCATTGCCTGCAGCTGAATAACCTGCCATCTGATCATGGAGTTATTTTCGTAACGTACTCCTCTTAGGATTTCGCGAGAGTGAGCGATGATATCGCGCATTTCAAGCAGTTCCACGGGTGGCGGATCTGCGATTGCGTTGACTTGGTCATGCAGGGCCAAGGTCAGATCACGAAATTCCAGATAAATCCGCTCACAGTTTTTTAGTCCCCAGAAAGCCGTTTTCAACTCATGTTCGCTACGATAGCGTCCTTGGGTCGTATAATTTTCCAAGGTATCACAAACCCCCAAAAACTCTATCATGAGATAGAGCATCTGATTGCGAGTGGTGTTTAACTTTACCTTTTGGGACTCAGGGATGTATTGCCCTCAATCGATATGTGGCTTTTTCTAATGAGTGCATCCATCTGATGACAGATGTGCGCGATCGTTTAGAAAAGTTTAATGCTGGGGCAATTGAGTACCTCGCTTCTGACGGGGCTAGTCCCCTAAAGTTCAAAATTCACG
>JBCAWW010001015.1:0-2465 GCA_038534415.1 Bacteroidota bacterium
ACCAATTTGATGGATGCGTTCGACTTTGTCGGGAGAAAAAATCTCATCTGTCGTAACGATGAGATCGCCTTCGGTAGCCTTGAGTTCTTCCAATGAAAGCTCTGGGTAAGTGGTTACCGTTGGAAAGGCTTGAGCCTCCTCAGGATAATCACAGGCTTGCGAGCGTGCGACTAACTTATCTTGCCCGCCGATGGCGAAGATCATCTCGGTGATATTGGGGGCAATGGAGACAAGCTTTTGGGGGGCCTGTGGCAAAGAAATTTTGCGCCCAGTATGATCGGTATAGGCCTGGGATATCAGCGGCGCATTTTCGATCAGTGATTGGTTTTTGTCGTTGCCGCAGGCGGCAAACAAGATGGCAAAAAGTGCCACAAAAAAGATCCCGGAGATCCGAGAGTTCGGCTTTCCGGGATACAATGATTTCTTTATCATTATGATTTCTTTATTCGCTGTGAGGACGCCTAGGCCAGTACTTTGCCATTGACACGTTCGTCGATAAAGTTAGCGACTTCTTCCATCAACCACATAGGCGTAGAAGTTGCGCCGCAGATACCAACACTTTGCTTGCCTTTGAGCCAATCAAGGTTCATTTCTTCAACTCCAGAGATGAAGTAACTCTCCTCATTGACTGCTTTGCAGGCGCTGTGTAGTGCCCGGCCATTGGAGCTTTTCTTACCGGATACAAAGATGATCACATCCACCTTATCGGCAAATTTGCGAAGCTCAGGCTCGCGATTACTCACTTGACGGCAGATCGTATCGTTGAATTTGAAGTCTTCGAAGCGATCTTCGAGGATAGATTTAACGTTGTAAAGCAGTTTGGTGCTTTTGGTCGTTTGGCTGTAAAGCGAAACGGGGCCATCTATTTGTAATTGATTCGCTTCTTCTTCGGTGGTAATGACGATGGCCTCTTGGCGGGTTTGCCCTACCAGTCCATTGACTTCGGCATGGCCTTTTTTACCGAGAATAACGATTTGGCGATCCTCATCATAGGCATGGCGGACTCTATTTTGTAGCTTAAGTACTACCGGGCAGGAAGCATCGATAAGCTCAATATTGTTTTCCATCGCTAGGCGATAGGTAGAAGGAGGTTCTCCGTGAGCACGGATGAGAACGGTAGCGTCTCTCAATTCTTTGAGATCATCGTGATTGATGATTTCCAAGCCCATGGCTTGTAGACGCTCAACTTCTTTATCGTTATGTACGATATCCCCTAGGCAATAGAGTTTACCATATTCTTTGAGGTGATCCTCCGCCATTTCGATGGCATAGACGACCCCAAAACAAAATCCTGAGTGCTTGTCTATTTCAATTTGGAGCATATTATGTGTGGTTACCTACTAGTCTTACGCATTTATTCGTTCCATGGCTAATTTATAGACACTTTCTACTTGATCTTCAATGGTCATGGTAGAAGTATCTAGTAAAATTGCGTCTTCAGCTTGCTTTAGCGGGCCTTCTTCTCGGCTGGAATCAATGTGGTCTCTTTCTTTGAGATTTTGAATCACAGCTTCAAGATTGGTGTCTATCCCTTTTTTTAGCATCTCTTTGAGTCTCCTCTTGGCTCTTATGGCAATGTCAGCCACCACAAAGACTTTCAATTCTGCTTCTGGAAACACCACGGTCCCAATATCTCTCCCATCCATCACCACCCCCTTTTCGAGGCCCATTCTTTGTTGCTGGGCTACCATCGCCCTTCGCACAGATTTGTGGACTGCCACTGGGCTGACGATTGCGGAAATTTCAGGTTTACGGATCTCATGCTCAACCTCTTGGCCATTTAGACGCACAGTCGGATGAAGGTCTCCTTCATTTATAACGAAATCTATATAAATATCGTCCAAAGCAGCGATTAATTCAGCAGATTCTGACCCAAAATCTATCTTATTGCGCAAAAGGTAAAGTGAGACGGCCCGGTACATGGCCCCTGAGTCTATAAAGAGATAGCCTAATTTTTGCGCTAATTTTTTGGCGGTCGTGCTTTTGCCTGTGCCTGCATAACCATCGACTGCGATATTGATCTTCTTCACGGCTGCAAGTTACCAATTATCTAATCAAAATGAGGGCGATACTCGCAACGAGAAGTACAGGTCTCGTGTACAACGATGCTATACAAGCCAGGCAGTTTATCGTTCAGTTCCTCAAAAAACCACTGTGCGATGTTTTCAGAAGTAGGATTTTTGAGCAAAGCTATGTCCTCGCGTTCGGCAACCTCATTGAGACACCAATGATCCAGCATATCTATATAAGGCTTGACGATAGTCTTGATATCCCCAAAGTCCATCACCATGCCAGTATGTGGTTCGATCTCTCCGAGAACGTTTACCTCCATCCTAAAGCTATGCCCATGTAAACGACGGCACTTATGTCCCTCGGGCATATTGGGTAAATGGTGAGCAGACTCGAAGGTAAATTTTTTGGTAATTAATGCAGGCATAATACTCTAAACTCAGGGCAAAGCAACT
>JBCAWW010001016.1:0-2464 GCA_038534415.1 Bacteroidota bacterium
GGGCCAGCGATCCATTGACGGTATATACGTGTCGCAAACGCGGAAACAATAGCTTTTCTAAGGCCAACCAAACTGCTCGCGTCGCTCTGCGGTGGATCAATTCTGGCACTTCGGTATAAATCTCATGAGAGTCATAGACCAAGGCCTTGCCCCGGAGACCAGCGACCAAAGCGTTCGCGAGTAGCGTATCTAAATCATTGCTGTTGAGGATGTCCACTTTGCTAAAAAGTAGCAAAAGGAAAAGCCGAAAGTTGTATTCCACATAAAAGAGTTTGCCCTTTTTAAATAGCAAACGCATCCGCTTGGTCTCATAAGCCCGGCCAGGTAGCGGCAAAGAATCAGGCAGTTTGCGGCCAATCACTCGCACCTGATAGCCCGCTGCTTGCAGCGTAGAGGCTATACGATGGATCCGCTGGTCGCCCGAGAGATCATTGATGACGGAAATGGAGATACGCTTTTGCTTCATAACTGCACATGCACATGATCGTCATGTCTGACGGCGCGACAGCCATGAAAACGAATATTGTTATAATTTCCGAGGCCCAATCGAGACTTGATATGAGGTTCAAGCAATAATTTGCCGGTATTGGGGTGGCGTGCAAAAATACGAATCATCTCTTTCGTTCGCGCTGCATCAAAGGCACGACTTTCGAGCTGTGGCATATATTTGTACATCATACTGTACTGACTGTAGCCTTTTTCGGCACAAGCTGCTGGCTGACTATATTCATTGCCGCGGGGCGGAACGCATCCCCCATAGCCAATGACAGACTTCGTTTTGCGGGGGAGAAATTCACCTGACTCTGCGTCTTTAAACAAAAAGGCGATGTCCGCTTTTTTGCCATCATTATGACTGAGGTGGGGGAGAAGGGGGTAACCGTTCCGAAACGGAAAACAACAATCGAGATAGGCGATCACAGTACCCGGATATTTTTTGTCGAGCTGGGCTGCGGACTCTTCGAGCAGGGTTTTGAGCTGGGGGCGGACGTAGTGACGATTGAGCAAGGCGTAACCAATATGGAGCGGTCGTAATTGAGGATTGCTCCAAATAGGCATGGCTTCTCGCCCACTCAAAGGTGGCGCCAGCAAAGGGATGATCACCAAGGAAAATAGACACCACCACGCCATAAACAGGCCAGCACGGATCCATTTGTCGTATTTGACTCGTTTGAGCGTTCTGCGCAGCAGTAGCCTAAGTGGCCACCAAAGCAAAACCACAATGGCTCCCACTTGAGTCGCTAAAGTCAAAAGAGCGGCTAGCAAAAGCCCTCCCAAGATTTGCAAAAAGAGTTTCATCAGTGCTTAAATATCAGCCAAATTTCGCGCTATTCGAAATCCTAAGTCTTCAATTTTCATGGCCACAGGGTGACTCCTACGTCTGTTGGTGGCCAAGATGCTTCTCGCCTCATCAAAATACCCCCCGCCTCTAAATACACGATAAGAGCCATATATTTCCTCATCATAAATATCTGAGCACCACTCCCAGACATTGCCAAGCATATCTGACAAGCCCCAAGCATTGGGGGCTTTTTGCCCCACTGCCTGCGTCGATCCGCCAGCATTTGCTTTGTACCAGGCAATATCATCGAGTTCGCCATAGCGCACCGATTGCGTCCCGGCCTGACAAGCATATTGCCATTCTGCCTCGGTAGGTAGACGATAGCCATTTCGCTGCTCAAATGCCTTGACCTTAAGGCTGGTCTGCTCGATTTCATAATAAGGCGCTAGCCCCATCTGAGCGGACAATTGATTGCAAAACTTGACCGCATCTAAGCAGGAAACGCATTCTACAGGCTTTTGAAGACCTTTGAAATGACTGGGGTTTTCTCCCATTATCCTTTGATATAGGTCTTGAGTGAGGGGATACTTGGCCAAGTAAAAAGGCGCAATTTGTACCCGCCATGCTTCCTTTTTACGATCGTCGCGTAGGTTTATTGCGCCAGCGGGAATCGGGAGCATGAGGGCTTGTAATGCTTGGGCGAGGGACATTTTGGGCTTTAGTGGCGAGGAAAATGCTTAATGCGATAAACTACTTGGGTGCTTGACTAACTGCCAAGTTTGGGCTTGCTTTTCTACGATGATTAGGCCAGGATGTTTTGCCGCTAGACTCGCTACTAAATGGCCATTTTCATCCCAAAAACCACTTTTGCCACCCGCCGGACTATGCCAATGTTCCCCACAATAATTGGCCATCAAAACGCTGAATTGATGCTGCTGAGCATATTGAGCCAGCATTTGCTGACCGCCTGCTATGCCGCCTTCCGAAAAGAAGATGCTCGCTACGTATAGACTGACCCCATTGGCTTGTGCCTTGGCCGGATGAGCCGGATTATCTATATCAGCGCAAATAGCCAGCGCAATAGATTCACCCTTGAGCGATAAAATAGGGTTGTAAGCAAAGGAGGCATCATAAAAATCTTCCTCTCCTTGGTGGAGGTATTGCTTGGTGTAAATCTGCAAGGGA
>JBCAWW010001017.1:0-2463 GCA_038534415.1 Bacteroidota bacterium
GTTGAGCTACAAACTTTTGTAGCTCAACATCAGTTAAGCGAACCCGCTCTTTCTGTACCCGTTTACCTTTCCAACCTATAAAAGGATCACGCTCGATCACCCTAGCTTCTAAAGCCTCACGAATGATCCGCCGGAGAATAGTGATGTACTTCAAACGAGTATTATTCTCAATCCCTTTCTCCGTCTGAAGGTAAAAATCAAAGCTCTTGAGATGCTCTAGTTCTAGCTCCCGCAGTGCCATATCAGGCTGCCCGCTGTGATAGGAAATGAAAGCAGCCAAGTGCTTCCGCGTAGTTACATATTTGCCCAGCGTTCCTTTAGCTAATCCGTCTGGCAGACCTACTGTCGCTCGTAATTTCTCTAAGACCTCATCAAAAAAATCAAGCAACCGAGTACCCTTGGTTTCCTTGCCGGTATAGAGTCGTAATACCTTGTCCACGGTCAGTCGCTCACCAGCATTCATCAGATTGGTTTCAATCCGACGCAGAGAACCAATCACACTTTGAATATGGTTGTTTAGTTGGCTATCAGCAGGCTTCCGGCCCTTGCTACAGTATCGCTGAGAGTCCCACTTTTCTGGGGCAATACTATAGCCCAAAGACAGCTCTTTTCGCTTGTCAGCCGTCAGGCGAAGGTAGATAGGAGCTTCACCGTTTTTCTTGGCCTTCTGCGGACGGATGTAGAAATGGATAGTCAATGACATGAGTCTGAGAATCAGCTGGTTATAGCGAGACCTATTTTTAGCAACAGGTCTCGAAAAAGTCTCGGCAGTTATAATAAAATACGGAAAAACCGAACCTCAGACAAACAAAAATCGCCGATAGCTGCTTGCTATCGGCGATATCGGAAGTTTTACTTCTCGGTTGGCGGTCCGGACGGGACTCGAACCCGCGACCCCATGCGTGACAGGCATGTATTCTAACCAACTGAACTACCGGACCAACATGTCAAAAAAGCATCTGATTCATCATTTATTGTGGTGCTTATCAGATGGGATTGCAATGATAGGGCAAGCCCTGATATATTCCAAATCTTTGGCCAAAAAAATCACATTTTTTTATTCTTTTTCCTTTCGTTTTGCATTGACCCAATAGTCTTCCATAGTGGCCAAACTAAGCTTGCTGAGGTCTTGCTGGGCTGCTCTCGCCTGATCCTCAACGGATTGGAAGCGACGAAAAAACTTAGCATTGGTTCTCGCCAGGGCATCCTCAGCATTTATGCCTTCAAAGCGGCAATAATTGACTAGTGAAAAAAGTAAGTCACCCATCTCTTCTGCTCGCTCCTCAGGAGTGCCTGCTTCTTTAAATTCTTGGAGTTCTTCTTGTACTTTACCCCAAACATCTTCCTTATTGGTCCAATCAAAACCAATGTTGGCGGCTTTTTCTTGCATCCTTTGCGCTTTGATCAAACTCGGCAAGCTCTCAGGTACCCCATCTAAGACCGAGGCTTCTTTATGCCCAAGCATGGCTTTCTCTTTGGCTTTGATGATTTCCCAATTGGCGTTGATCTCTGCTTCGGTAGCTCCTTTCAAATCTCCGTATACGTGAGGATGGCGACGTATGAGTTTCTCTATTTGAGCTTCAATCATCTCGGCGAGCGTAAAATGACCGTTCTGCGAAGCAAGACTACTATAAAAAAGGATATGCAATAGCAGGTCTCCCAGCTCTACCTTCAGCTCATCATTGTCGTCTTTGAGTATAGCATCCGCCAACTCATACGTTTCTTCGATGGTAAGGTGTCTTAGAGTTTCTTTGGTTTGTTTTCGGTCCCAAGGGCATTCTACGCGGAGTTCTTCTACAATCTGGACGAGTCGATGAAAAGCGCTTTGTGCTTCTGTCATTTCATTTTGATTTGCACAAAGTTCTCAAGAAATACGCTGCCTACAAAAAGTTTAATTTCTGATTGCCGATAGATTGCAACAAATACTCATGGGTGAGAAATTCGTCTAAGAAAAAGCGGCTGTCTTTGGGATCATGTTCTTCAAAAGGCATAAGCCGGGGATCTTTGGCAGTTAGTATCAATTCAAAGACTTCATGCCCCCCTTCGAGCTGGTGTAGTTCTAAATCGTACAAGCGACCTCTGGCCTCTCTAATTTGACAAGAACGACCTTTGCCATTCTTAAATTCAGAGCCTTTGGGGGAGATCATTTTGAAGTACCTCATACACCCCTCATAGGCTTCCTTCCCTTCTTTTTTAGTTGCAAATACCCGCTGCATCCGGATCTCATAGAGAATCCCACGATTAAAGTGGTAGCCATAAACAGCCTCATTATAGGCCACAACAATCGATTTGTTAGGAATCTGTTCGGTGATTTCAAGATTGGATTTAGCCTCTAGCCATGAAAGCACCCCCCCAAATTGAGATTCAAACCCACAAAACATAGGATTCTGCGCTTGGAGCGCAATCGTAGAGAGCAGACTAAAAGAAAGAGTAATAATCCATTTCATTATTACAGGCTAAATT
>JBCAWW010001018.1:0-2459 GCA_038534415.1 Bacteroidota bacterium
GGCACTATAAAAGTCTAGTGCCTCTGGATCAATCCCTCCCAATATGGTAGCTCCGGCTGTAATCCCCAGAAAAAGCGGGGTCAAAAAGCTAGCGGAGATAAATACTCGACTGTAAGTTTTTTGGCTGCCGTCTTGGATGGCGTCATAATGTCGAAATATAAAAGCGGCCCCTCGCAAAATAATCCCCAGAAGCATCAACATGATGGGGATGTGTAGATGTACCGAGAGCAAGCGATAAACTTCTGGAAAGGCGACAAAAAGGATCACGACGATCAAGATGAGCCAGATATGATTCGCTTCCCAAACCGGTCCAATGGCCTTATAAGTAAGGTTCCGGACTTTTTGCGTATTGCGCTTCACGGTAAACAACTCCAAGATACCCGCGCCAAAATCTGCTCCCCCCAAGATGGTATAAAGCAGCAAAGAGGCTAATAAGAAAAATAAGATCAGGTAGATCATAGCAATAATTTAGGCAGTGATAGCAGGAATTGATTGGGCGTAGGTAAGATTGACACTCTTGATCTGACGCGTCATCAACCAATAGACAATGATGCTCAAAAAGACATATACCATAGTCGTGATCACGAAAGAATATACCAGCCCCGGCATGGGTGTGAGTGCATCTGCCGTTTTCATGATCCCATAAACAATCCAAGGCTGCCGTCCGACCTCCGTTACCACCCAACCAGCCTCTAGGGCAATAAAGCCCATTGGCAAAGCTGCCACAAGCAGTTTAAGCCAGCGTTGATGATTGAGTAAGTGAGGCTTTTTCCAACGAAAAAACAGATATAGCAGACCAATCAAAGCGAGTAAAGTCCCCAGGCCAACCATAATCTGAAAAGCATAATGCACCACAGGCACTGGTGGATGCTCATCTTTAGGAAAATCATTGAGCCCCTTTACCTCTGCATCAAAGTCTCCAAAAGCCAGAAAGCTCAAGGCATTGGGTAGGTGGATCGCATAATCGACGGTTCCGGTCTCCTCGTCCGGAATTCCTCCTATGATGAGATCCGCTCCTCGCTCCGTTTCAAAATGCGCCTCCATAGCAGCTAACTTAATGGGCTGTCTTAGGGCAATATCCTTAGCTGACAAATCCCCACTAAGCGGTTGTATCAAGGCTCCAATAGCCGCAAACAGCATTGCTATGCGGAGTGCCTTTTGGTGAAAAACATTTTCAGGATTGCGCAATAATTGGAAAGCATGTAAGCCCGCAATCGCAAAGCCTGTCGCCACAAAGGCAGCTAAACTCATATGTAGGGCCTGGGTAAACCAAGCATCATTAAACATGGCGGCAATAGGATCGATATTGGTCGCAGCACCATTGACCCAATCAAAGCCGGTCGGACTGTTCATCCAAGCGTTGACGGCGATCACTAAGATACCCGACATCAAACCCGCAATCCCCACCACTACTCCTGAGCCAAAGTGCACCCACTTTGGTACGCGCTCCCAGCCATAAAGGAATACCCCCAGGGCTATCGCTTCAATAAAAAAAGCAGTGCCTTCAAGTGAGAAGGGCATCCCGATTATGGGACCAGCATGCTTCATAAACTCAGGCCAGAGGGTCCCCAGTTCGAAGGAGAGTACGGTTCCCGAAACGGCTCCCACCGCAAAGAAAATAGCCACTCCCCTAGCCCAGGCTTTGGCGAGGTCTTGATAGACGGTTTCACCAGTCCTCAGAAAGCGCCACTGTGCGGCAGCCATCAGGAAGGGCATCACCATACCGATACAGGCAAAAATGATGTGAAAACCAAGGGAGAAGGCCATTTGCAGGCGTCCAGCTAGCAAATCTTCCATATTGTTCTGTTGATATTGTTGACTTCTCAGTATACGGATATGGGCCTTTTTTAGGGGTCAAAATCACCAATGATTGAGAGTGACTTTTGTCAATAAACAAAGGCTTAGTTTTGTTGAATCAACGGCTAAAGATAAGCGTTCTGCGCGGCAAGTATACTGATAGTTTTTGCCCAATCTAATAAATAATCCAAGTTGGGAGTTAGGCTTGATTTTTTGAGAGGTCAGATGTTGGGGAGCCGCTGCGCGGAACGGGCAGTCGGAGAAACGCCAGGCGTACAAAGGACTGGGGGAGGCGGCTACTCACATATTGCAACTAAGCGTTCTGCGAAGCAGCTAATAGGAATGCTCCCAAAAAGTGTAGGGTGCTGAGAATAAAAGATTAAGTTCCCCCATAAATACATTATGGAGGAACTTAATGGGTTATTAAGACAATAGTATAAAGTATAGAGGCCATCGATAGTCGCCCCTCTCATGTTCTTAGGGCAGCTTTTGTCGGCACTTACTACTCCATACTTTTGTCTCTGTACTTACTTACTTAGCACCATTTTGTTAGAGGCAATATAATTTTGACCATTTATGCCGATAGCATTGATTTTATAAATGTAAATGCCACTGCTTAGGTCTGAAGCATCAAAATCAATTTCATGATCACCGGAGGCGAT
>JBCAWW010001019.1:0-2457 GCA_038534415.1 Bacteroidota bacterium
ACACTTTGTTAAACTTCGCAAGAAAAAAGCGCGCTTATTTACTTTTTTTGATGTCTTCTGCCCCTTCTTTGGGAGGAAAAGTCACCCGACGAGGAATCGTATGCACGGTAGAAAGCCCCGACTTATGAATCGCTCGTTGCCCACGTGGTCCATCTAGAAAAGAGACAAAACCTGTCCCCACTAAATGGCGCTCCTCCCTTAAGATCGTCTTGATCGGGCGAGCTAGTGGATAACACTCGTCGTATAAAAAGGCCTGATAAGGACCATAATGTTCCTTATCGTAGCCACAAATCGTTTCTCTATTTGGGTCGCGACCCAAGCGGAGCATTTTGGTACCTTCTAACAAGGCCCGCATCTCCGGATCGTCTCGATCACTCACCCAGCCATATCCGACGATGCCTAAGGCTCTCTCCTGCGTCTTGACGTAGTCAAACAAAGAGGAAGTAGGCGTTTTGGCGTATCGATTGCTGAGCAAAGGTCGCCCTTGCATGATGCTATCTTGCAGATAACGGATGGTACTACTTTCAGCATGCTCAAATACTGCTACAATTTCGCCTTTTGGTGCTTCCGGATCTAGTTCTTGCCAGCTTTTGATTTTGCCTGAGAGGACATCTAGCATCTGGGCATGGCTAAGTTTGCGGACCGGATTGGCTGGATTGACAATCAAAATGATGCCATCAATCAAAACCGTAGCATAAGTAGGGTTGATGTTACGTCTAAGCAATATTGCTGTCTCCTCTTCTGTCAACTCTCGGCTACTGATCGCCAATCGAATCGAATCATTGGTGAGCATCTCACGGATGGCTTGCTCGCCAGGAAAATAGCGTGGGTAGACTTTTGCTTCAGGATAAAGCCCTTCGAAGACTGCGATTTCGGCTTCGATGATAGGCTTGAGGGTTTCGTCAACACTAATAATCGCCGTTCCGATGGTAGAAGTTTGCTCAGCGAGGGGCACTTCTTCAGGAGAATCTGTTGAGGAATCCGCTTGGCTTTTGGGCTGCGGTGCTGGACTACAACCCCAAAGGAGCTGTAAACATATCCCAACAATGATAGTGCGCGTTAATTCTTTCATGACGAAAACCCGTAATACGGCTTGCAAAGATAATATATTTTCAGATTTATTACGTCTGGGCATTGACAATCTGGTATTTAATCCCAGATGATCCCTGACATATTTTCATTGCTAAGATGGCTTTGCTGCACAAATTCCATAAATAAGGGAAAGTTAGGGCATAGGAGAGGGGCTCTTTTTTCTCGCAATTTAGCCCCTGATCTAACACTGATAGGATTTTTTTGCTCACAAAAAGTTTATTTGAAGGTGCCTTTACAGGCGCTAAAAGCAACCGTTTGGGTAGCAAAATTGACGTTTGAACCTTGATTCCCTAACAATTGGACTACAAATACGCATCATTATATGCTGGGGTAAATTATAATTTCCTAGCCCATCTTTTCTGAATAACCTGAATATGCGCTTTTTTTTATTGTCGGGGCTGATTCTCCACCTTTGGGGGGGAGCACTCATGCCAAAGCTTCAGGCTAGCCCTATCAGTAATAAACCCGACCTTAGCTTCTCCGTAAGCTCACCTTGTTTATATTCTAATACCGTCTTTGAAGACAACTCTTTGCTGCGCTCTGGTGAAATCCGTCGGCGCATTTGGTCCTTTGGTGATGGCTCTGCCCCTGTCGATGGAGCCCGCACCGAACATACCTTCGCTCAAGAAGGAACCTACTTAGTCAGCTTAAGCCTGACGCTAGATGATGGTGAAACTTATCGCCTGAGCAAAAAAGTGGAAATCCATCAGCCTCCCCAAGCACCTCTTCCCTACGCTACTCAGATTTGTCCCGGTAAACCCGTACAACTACAGACCAACACACCTCCCACCAACCAACAAATCGTTTGGTATCAACAAGCACAGGGCGGCGAGGTAATCTTTACGGGAACCCAATTGACCTTACCTGCACTTGAAAAATCGCAATCATTTTACCTCGCCAGTAGAGATCAAAACAGCTGCGAGAGTAAAAGGGTCAATATTGAAGCACAAGTCTTTCCTCCTAATCAAACTCGATTAGTCCAATATCCAGAGCAGCCTAGCCTGCCCGTGGCAGAAGTAAGTTTTGGTATAGAGTCTACGCTGCCGCTACAAAGCTGGACTTGGAACTTTGGAGACGGTGAGAGCGCTACCGAAGCAGCTCCTACTCACGAATACCGCTACCCTGGTCAATATGAGGTTAGCGTCAGTATTATCGACGAAAATGGATGTAAAGAGACGCTTCGCAAAACGCTCATTGTCGTCAAAAAAAGCGGTGTGGAGATTCCTACGGCTTTTTCTCCCAACAATGACGGGGTCAATGACTTCTTTCAAATCAAATATCATGATCTGAGCGACTTCCAAATTGAAGTCTTTGACTTGGATGGTAATCGGGTCTATTATACTGAAGATCCCAATTTTAGATGGG
>JBCAWW010001020.1:0-2456 GCA_038534415.1 Bacteroidota bacterium
CTTACATTTTCCGATATGCAGCGTATTGGTTATTTCTGGAACGGCAGTGACTTCAACAATTTCAGTTTGAACTCACTTGGCGAATCAGAGAAAAGAAATTTCTCGACCTACACGTTTAAAGTGGGGGCCAATTATCGCTTGACAGGACGCCACAACTTCTATGCTAATGCTGGATTCTTTACACGTCCTCCATTCTTGAGAAACTCATTTAACGACGCTCGTTACTCGAATCAATATCGTGAGGGGCTAAAGGAAGAAACTGTTACGTCGGGCGAGTTGGGTTATGGATTTAGAACGTCTTTCTTAAAAGTAAATGCCAATGCTTATTATCTGCTTTGGTCTGATCGAACGACTGAGTTTAATCAGCAAAACCAGGGCGATGATGGCGCACCTAATTTTATTCCAATCGTATTGAATGGTCTTGTCTCGGAACACAGAGGAATCGAGGTAGACTTTGTTTACAATCCGATTTCTTCTCTTGAAGTCAATGGATTTGTCAGCATTGGAGATTGGGTGTGGGATGACGTGCCTGGTCAAACCGTATTTCTTGATGATGGTAGCCAGGTCTTCGTCGATGATCTTTCTGTGATGGAAGGACTTCCAGTCGGCACTTCAGCTCAAACCACGGCAGGTTTCGGACTGCACTATCGAGGCATCCGTAGTACCTACATTGGAGGAAGGCTCAACTATGCTGATCGTATTCCGATTCGATACAGTCCGGAAGATATTGCAGAGGGTTTCATAACCGCTGACGTGATCAATAATGAATTTGACGATTATGCGACTGTGGACCTTTATGTAGGCCGCTACTTTGATGTGGGAGAGAATATGTCAGGTCGACTCTCTATCAGCGTACAAAACCTGCTCGACGAAGAATATACACGTTGGGCCAGCTACTTCTTTAATCAAGTTCAACGTGGATTTGGTTACACTCGAACTTACACCATTGGACTAAGCCTAGACTTTTAAGCACTCATGAAAAAATTAATCTATATCCTTTCCATCAACTTGCTGTTTAGTGGCTGTAAGCCTGATGATGTCATTTCTGGTGCAGCGCTTTCCTTTTTCCCTACTACTGTCAATACAGCGATTGAGGAAGATGGCATCACCTATGTGTTAAATCTGGAGACTTCCGGCGTTGTTGGGAATGGTTCAGCTATCGTAGAAGTAGATTTATCTGCTGAAGGCGTGATTTTTACCAACCCACCTCTTAATGGCGGGCAACTTACACTTGAGATTGTAGATGGTACCACTTCACAGATTGAAGTGACAGTACTGAATGACTTGACTCCTGAAGACTACACTGCTTTGTTCAGAATTGTCAGTGTATCTGGTGATCTGGGTGGAATCGGAACCGATGAGTTCACCTTGTTTGTGTTAGATAATGACAATGTTCCCATCTATGAGGAGAACTTTGATAATGGCCTGGGGAATTTCACGGTATTCAGTGAAGTCGGTACGCAAGAGTGGTCTGCGACGGATTTTGGGAATGGTGGAACTGGAGGCGTACGCATAAACGGTTTCGCCAGTGGTATCGGTGCACAGGACAACCAAGACTGGTTGATTTCTGAAGCTATTGATTTGTCTGGTCTATCTGAAGTTTCCGTTCAATTTGTAACTGACGTTGCTTTTGAGCAAGAGCCAGTCATGGAATTACGCGTATCCACTGACTATGATGGAGGAGGCGACCCGACCCAGGCAACCTGGACCACTTTGGATGCTACTTATGATGATCTCACTGGTTTTGATACGTGGACCCCAACCGGCAAGGTTGATGTCTCTGATTTCTTAGCCGCTGAAACGTATTTTGCTTTCTATTACTTCTCATCAACTGATGCCGGAGCAGCTCAGTGGACGATTGATGACTTTACTGTGTCTCTCTTTAACCCGGATGCCAGTGGGGGAGGAAACGAGAACCTGCGTAACCTGCCGTTCTCAGAAGACTTTGAAAATTGCACGGAAGATTTTGCAACACCCTCTTCTTTTGAAATTCAGTATGCTGAAGGTTCTAAAGATGATCGCGGATGGGGCTGTCGTCAGTTTGGTGTAGACGGTTCTCGCGCTGTTCGCGTGAATACTTTTGGTGGTGAGGCTGGCATTTCTGACACCTGGCTTATCACTCAAAATAAATTTGATCTGCGAACTGTAGGATCAGCGAATCTTTATTTTGATGTGAAGTCTGCTTCGAGTGGAGATGGAGAGCTGGAAGTGTACTACAGTGATGACTATTTCGGTGTATTGAATTTGGCAACCTGGAACAAGCTGGAAGATGTGGATGATCAATTGCCAGCAAAAGGTACCGATTTATATACGGAGGTTACCTCAAGTCTAAATGCGGGATCAGGAGAGATTATCTACATCGCATTCCGTTTCTCTGGTTCTTCAGAGACTAGCTCTGCTACCTATGATATTGACAATGTTCGAATCGAGGAGTCCACTGTAGAATTAGAACTACC
>JBCAWW010001021.1:0-2454 GCA_038534415.1 Bacteroidota bacterium
GCGCAATCTCAAGACGATTAGAGGCTTATTCAAAAAGGTGAAGGACGATATCGATTCTTTTCAACCGGAGGCCATTGTCTTGGTCGATTATCCGGGTTTCAATATCCGTTTGCTGTCTTTTCTCCAAGAGCGGGGCATCAAAATCATCTGGTATATTTCGCCGCAGGTTTGGGCCTGGAAAAAAGGTCGCGTCAAAACGCTGCGCAAATTTGTGGATCGAATGATGGTGATATTGCCTTTTGAGCAGGAGTTTTATCGCAAGGAGGGTATGGAAGTGGATTTTGTGGGGCATCCTTTGCTCGACGCCATGCCAGAGATGAGCGTTCCGCGCTCCCGCATAGCTATCGGGAGCAAAAAAACCATCGCTCTCCTGCCCGGTAGCCGTAAGCAAGAAATCTCGCGTATGCTGCCGGTGATGCTGGAGATGATCGATCGCTTTCCAGATTATGAGTTTGTGATAGCGGGAGCACCTAGTCAGACGGCAGATTTTTATCAGCGCCTCATCGGCGAACGCTCCGTCGAGTTGCGGATGAACCAGACGTATGATTTGCTGCAAGAGGCAGACTTGGCTTTGGTTACTTCCGGTACGGCGACTTTGGAGACGGCGCTTTTTGGGGTGCCACAGGTGGTTTGCTATCAAGGCAGCGCGATTTCTTATGCCATCGGCAAACGCTTGGTCAAGATTCGCTTTATCAGTTTGGTCAATTTGATATTGGACCGAGAGTTGGTGACAGAGTTGATCCAATATGATTTCAATCAGCAGGGCCTAGCGGCTGAGATTGAGGCGATTATAGACAAGCAGCGCAATCAACAAATCAAAGCAGGCTACCAAGAACTCCGCGAAAAGCTAGGAGATGGAGGCGCTTCGCAGCAAGCGGCTGATATAGTGGGGGAATTTCTTTAGGGCTTCTTTTGGCCCTTTTTCGCAAATAGAGCCACAATCCCGGGATCGGGACGGCCCGAACAAAGCCTCCCCAACTCACGATCTCCCCAACATAGTCTTAAAGCTATTCCAACTTCCTTTTGCCTTGGCTCTCTTTTGTTTTGTAGGCCAAGCACAAATTGAATAATGGAATTTATCGCCACTCTTTTTGCTGAACTTATTTTTGGAGTCGTCTTTCATACCATCGGGGCGGCCATACGCTGGGCTTTTTTTATGGGCAAAAAAAGCTGGAAAGAGATTTTTGACAACCCCCAAAACTACAATGCCATTGTCGGCTTGATTTTCTTTTTGATGCTCATCTGCGTATTGATTGCCATTTTTGCTGAGCCGCCAGCCTAGTGCTCTAGGGATCATCCATTTTGTTTTTACTCTCCGAGAACGCTTATCTAAGTAGCATTTAGGTAGGCAAGCAGCTCATCTTTTTGCCTTTACATAACAATGTTATAAAACTTTCGTAGATTTGCTTGTGGAGCGATGTGAAATCATAAAAGCCGCGGTCGATTTGGCCCGCAAGCAGGGATGGTCCAAGACTACGGTCCGAGCCATTGCCAAGGAGATTGGCTATTCCACGATCAAGATCTATTCTGATTTTGGGAACAAAGATGGCCTATTTAAAGCGATCCAAAAAGAGGGCTTTCTCGCCTTGCGTAAGACTTATGATGAAGCAGAGTCAGCGGGTCAAAATCCTTCTGAGCGTTTGATTTCACTGAGTTTGGCTCATTATGAGTTTGCAATGGAGCATAAGCCGGTCTATCAGCTAATGTTTCAGATGGGGGGCACCAATTGCGACAGCAAGGAGGAAGATCAACAGTTTAAGAGTAGCCAGCCGATTCGCGATGCTATTTTTGAACTGTGCGGCAAAGTGGATCGAACCCTCTTTTTTAATTGGTGGGTGATTGCACATGGATTTATCGTGACGGTAGCTTACGATCATCAAATTCCAAAGCAAGAAGCCAAAGAAATGCTCAGCCAAATGGTACAAAATTTTATCAAAGCAATTTCAAGTTAATATTTTTTTACCCTGTTATATAACAACGTTATGAACAAAACTACTAATATCATTTACTGGGCTGCGACGGGAATATTGGGCGTCGGCATGTGTTTCTCTGGTATCGCTTCCCTACTCGGAGTAGAAGAAGTTGTAGGCGCGATCATCGGACTAGGCTATCCCGAATTTTTTCCACCCTTTTTGGGCGTATTGAAGATACTAGGCGGCCTAACGATTTTGTTGGTCAAAATCCCTCAGATCAAAACGGGTGCCTATGCAGGCATATTTTTCTGGTTGATAGGAGCGATCTACTCCCATCTCGCTTTTGGTGATCCCATTACATCGGTGGTTCCTTTAGTAGGTTTGTTTGTGCTAGCTGGCACCTCCTTTTATTTATGGAATAAACACACTTTGAGCCCGAAGTTGGCGGCTTGATCAAATAAAATATTCATTAAAGAGAGCCTTTAGTAGCCAAGTCTGCTAGAGGCTCTTTACATTTTGTCCCCCACAAAAGCCTTCCCAC
>JBCAWW010001022.1:0-2449 GCA_038534415.1 Bacteroidota bacterium
GACAAGCGTAGACTGATATTGAGAGCTTAAAGTCCTCTCATTTGCTTTAGTAAAGCCTCCTTGAGCTCCGCCACTCTTTCTGGCTGCTCTCCATACAGATTGTTTTGCTCCCCTAAGTCCTCCTTCAAATTGTAAAGTCGGCCTTCATAAGGATTGGAGTCTGCATAGCCGGGATCATAACGATCCCAAAAACCACCACTTCCTTTGCTTTGAATCAGCTTCCAATCGCCTTGTCGGATCATATGCTTTTTGCCGGTGGTTTGGACGATCAGTTCTTGTCGACTTCCCGCGAGCTCTGGATTGAGCATCAAGGGCACAAAACTTTTGCTATCCTCCCCTACCCCAGCTGCCAAGCTTTGTTGGGAGAGTTCAGCGCAGCTGGCCAAAAAATCAGTAAAGCATATCATCGCATCTTGCGTACTAGCTGCTTTGACTTTGCCCGGCCAGCGAACGATAAAGGGCATTCGATGTCCACCTTCCAAAGCATCTCCCTTCATCCCTGCAAGTGGCCCCGTTGCGCGATGCGCAAAGCGCTGCTCGTCTTCAGGATACCAAACGGGTCCATTATCGCTACTAAAGATAACAACCGTATTTTCGGCTAAACCTTGGGATTCGAGGCTTTGTAAGAGGGCCCCAATATGATCATCGACCTGCTTAACAAAATCACCATAATCCCCAGCTCGAGAACTACCTTGATGCTCTCCATCAGGTAACCAAGGCGTGTGAGGGGCAGGCAGCGCCACGTATAGAAAGAAGGGATCTTGCTTAGTTTGCTTGAGATAGGCATCCGCTTCATCAAAAAATTGCCCCAATACCTCCTCATGGCGATAGGCAGGAGCTATTTTTCCTTCTCGCCAAAATGGTCCTTGAATTTTCCACTTCCCTGGTGCTGGTCCCCAGCCTTCACTTGGACCGATAGAGTCCGTCGGCAAAGCCACAGGCCGTTTATTCTTGATATAGTAATAGGGCGGGATATCTAATGAAGCTGGAATACCAAAAAAATAGTCAAAACCATTGTCAATGGGTCCGTTAATTAAATCTTGATTGGCAGGAGGATTCTTTTCATTGACGATGCCTTGGTGCCATTTGCCAACCATAGCGGTTTGATAGCCAGCTGCCTTTAGCACGGTGGCAACCGTAGGAAATTGATCAGACATAAGCCCTTCTTGGTATGAGCGCGAATTGCGAAAAGGATATGTCCCTGTCAACAATCCAAAGCGAGAAGGTACACACCAAGCCGCTGGAGCATGTGCATCGGTAAATCGCATCCCCTCAGCGGCCAACTGGTCCAAATGAGGCGTCTGTATACTGGAAGTAGGATTATAGCAAGTCAGATCGCCGTAGCCCATATCATCTGCGAGGATAAACAGGATATTAGGTACGCTTGGCGTGCTTTGAGGGGCGACACAACTCAAAAGAGCACAGGCAATCACAAAGAGTAGTTTTTTCATAGCGTCGTAGTCTTTTTTAGGCCTTAAGCAGCTAGTCTAGGCAGCGATTACCCCCCAAGAAAGTTGACGAGCGGCAGATAAATCATGATCTGTAAGGGCAGCTCCTGTCCGTAATTCGGCTTTGACTAATTGTAGGATAGGCGCAAAAGCAAAGGCTCTGAACATCATCAGATTGAGATTTTTGAACACTCCAGCCTCATGACCAAAATGTAAAAACATATTCATCGGCGCAAGCCAGCGACTTTCCTGTTTAGGGTCCATTTCCCTTACGGCGACACTATTGGCGCTTTGCTCTAGGAACCAAAAGGCATCGCTATGCTCTCGGGCAAAGCGATAGTGATTTTCCCAAAGCAATTGAAAACCCTGCGCAAAGTCCATCTGAGGATCAAAGCCTTCAAAAACCGCTTGCGCAAACTCCTTCCGCACCTTGATAAATAATTGATTGAGAAGATCGTCCTTATTGGCATAGTAGATATAGAGAGTCGCGGGAGATACCCCCGCTAACTTCGCCAACTTACTCATCGAGAGTCCTTCTATCCCCTGCTGATTGATTAGATGTATCGCGGCATCTACCACCGCCTGTTCTTTCTTTTTGTCCCTGGGTCTCATAAAAAAGTATTTGCTCTAAAATAAATGAACAATCATTTATTTAAAAATATATCTTGAATTTATAAACTCAAAGCTGTCGCTTGCGTTAAATCTGATTTATCACACACCACTACATTGCTACGGAAGAGTCTAAAACTTTATCGGGACGCCTATTCTGGGCATCCGCACGAGGTATGGGTCTTAGCTATCCTAACCCTTATCAATCGCATGGGAACCATGGTAGTTCCCTTTTTGGCAGTTTACCTAAGCACGGTTAAAGGATTTAGCCTTGAGCAAACGGGTTATTTGATGGCCTGCTTTGGCTTGGGTTCCTTGGCGGGTTCATTTACCGGAGGCAAGTTGAGTGATAGTATAGGAGCCAAGGAGGTTATGACTTGGTCTCTCATGAT
>JBCAWW010001023.1:0-2444 GCA_038534415.1 Bacteroidota bacterium
CAACTGAGATATTATCTCAGTTGAGATCGAAGAACCCTTTGGGTTGGACTGTAATGATCTCCCGACGCATAATCTTGCCCTAAAAATTGAGAAAAATGTCCACGAAATCCTTGCGGTTGAACTGGATAGACAAGAAAATGAACAGAAAGAACAATATATAGTGATCAGCTAATGAGTAATCAAGCAGTTGGGGGATATGCATTGAACCCTAGATTTATTAGAGCGTACAAAATCATCAAGCTCTACTCCCTGCAATTACTCTAATGCTACATATTCAAAAACTCAACCCTTCAATAATTCCTCTTGAGTTTATTTAAGCGCTTGGCCGGGCAAACGGCTATTTACGGTATCAGTTCCATCTTGGGGCGTGTGCTCAACCTGATCTTGACGCCTCTCTACACTTCCGCTGGGATGTTTAGCCCAGAGGAATATGGCATCTTTACCGATATATACTCTCAAGTCGCCATTGTCATCATCATCCTGACGTTTGGGATGGAGACGACCTTCTTCCGTTTTGCCCAAGATCATGAGGACGAAAAAAAGGTATATGCGCAAGCCTTTATGTGGGTGAGTATTTTGGCTGGGGCTTTTTTGCTTTTAGGACTAGGAGGACGACAGATTTTAGCTGGCTGGTTGGGGTATGGCGCGCATCCCGAATGGATTGCCATGACCGTATCGGTGGTCTTTTTGGATTCTATTTTGGCCTTGCCCATGGCACGTTTGCGCTACCAAGATAAGGTCATGCGCTTTGCTATGATCAATCTGGCGACCATCATTTTGACGGTAGTCCTCAATCTGGCCTTTCTTTTTGGGATCGAAGTCGATCTCACCTATGTTTTTCTCGCCAACCTAATCGCTTCCGGCCTTAAAGCTACGCTTGCCTTCTGGGGCAATATGCCTGCCTCCTTCAAAATTCAATCTGCCTTTTTGAAGGAAATGATCCATTACGGATTTTTCATTATGCTGGCTGGCGCTGCGGGTATGCTAACCCAGATGCTAGATCGGATTATGTTGAAACGCTACTGGGAGGACGGAGCTATTTTTGAAGAAATCGCGCGTACAGGATCCGAAATGACGGGGCTCTACGGTGCGGCCTATAAAGTGGCCATTCTGATCATGCTTGCGACCCAAGCGTTCCGCTACGCGGTAGAACCCTTTTACTTCAAAGAGGCCAAGGCCAAAGACTCTCCTGAGACCTTTGCCAAGGTATTTCATTATTATTTGATTGCGGCGCTGATCGGCTTTTTGGTCTTAGCTTCCTTTACACGTGAGATCGTGACCTTCCAAATTGCGGGTTACAGCTTTATAGGTGAGAAGTATTGGGGCGCTTTGCCAGTAGTTCCGATACTACTGCTAGCCTATGTGTTTAACGGGGCTTTTGTCAACCTCTCGATCTGGTTCAAGATCAGCAAACAAGTGCGCTTTGCCATCCTCTTTACCGGAGTGGGCTTATTGATCGTGCTCTTGGGTAATCTCTTGACTATCAATAGCCTCGGTTATTATGGTAGTGCTTGGACCACGCTGACTGCCTTTGCGGTGATGAGTACATTGGTTTATTTTGTGGGGCAGCGTTATTATCCGATTCCTTATCGTATGGGTCGTTTGTTGGTTTACCTTGGCCTGATGCTGGGGGCATACTTCTTCAACCGCTGGCTCGGTCCTACCGATGGTTATTATCTCACTTTTGCCATCAAATCGCTGGTCTGTTTGCTCGCTATTGGCGCTGTTTTCGCGGCCGAGAAGTTTAAGCCTGTGTTTTAGTGCTGCTTCGCAGAACGCTTATTTAATCCAGCCTATTGCATACGTCTGTCCGTTTTTTGCCTGCTTCGCAGAACGCTTATTTAATCCAGCCTATTGCATACGTCTTTCCGTTTTTTGCCTGCTTCGCAGAACGCTCTATCGATCTAGCTCATCGAAATTACGAGTGTCAAAACTATTTTATTTATTTTGAGTTTCACACTATAGCACAATAACGTTTTAGCAAGCTTTTAATCGCCTCAGATCTAGTTTGGATAGACTGTAGGGACAGAGATACTCAATTGAAATTTAGCGCTGTCTTTAATATCTCCCCCCTCTGCTCTTCATCTAAACTCAAATTTATCCACCCTAGGAGATCAATAGCTCACTGATTCTCAAAGGATAAGCCCGGGCGATTGTCGGTGAAAGCCGAAGGGCCTATTGAAAGAATATCTTGTAACCATTTAAACGCATAAACTATACTCTCTTCCCTCAACAGGATATCGTGAATCAGTTATGCTATACTTATAAAATCCCGACAAGCCCAAAGATAAATTATCAAAAAGAAAGTAGCTCACTTCGGGCATTACTCTCTTGTACTTAAAAGGAAAGCCAACTCCAATTTCCAAATAAGAAACTACATCAGCCCCAAATTGAATCCTGCCCTTTTCAGTACAAGAGAGTAATGCCCGAAGTGAGCTACTTTC
>JBCAWW010001024.1:0-2440 GCA_038534415.1 Bacteroidota bacterium
CTTCAAAGGGAAAAGTAGCTTCAAGACTTATCTAAGCAATATCTTGATCCGTAGAAGTCAAGATTTCTTGAGCAAAAAGATCAAAAATCGAGAACGATTTTCCACTCAAAATGAGTCCTACTGGGAGCACCAAATGGTCTCAGAAAGCTCGGATGTCGCTTTAGACGAAAATGAAATCCTCAAATTGGTGCGACATATCTTTAGCCCTGATGCCTCCGCTTCGGAAGCTAAGTCTGAATGCCTGAGCATCTACGAATACTTAGCCAGAGGCTTTGATTGGGAGTCTATCGCGACTCGCATTAATCGATCAGTCCAGGCCGCAAAAAACAAGCGGAGCCGCTGCTTTGATCAATTAGTCTCCGCTTTGAGAGATCAGTTCCCGCAAGAACGCCAAGTCTTGGCCAGCATGTACCACAAAATAGCAAAGGACTATGAGTGATTTTGCTAATCAAATACAGCAGTATCTTGACAATCAGATGTCAGCTGACGAATTGTCCGCCTTCGAAGCGCTTGTCGCTACTGATCCTGAGCTACAAAAAGAGCTAGAAATACAGCAAGCTGCTCGCGCTGCCATTTTTAGCGTTCAGCAAGCTGCAATAAAATCCCAGCTCCAAGCGGGCACTCCTCCCAAAGGCAAATCATGGCTTTGGGGCCTTCTCGTACTTTTGATCGCCGCGGGCCTGATTTTAGGCTTCTCCTTTTATCGGCAAACAGATGGTTACCTCATAGATGAGCCTATGGCCAGTTTATGCGAGAATATTTACTCCAGTTTTCGTGGTGCAGATATGCCCCTTAATCGAGCCCCTGAGCTAGAGTCCTTATGTGAACTGTACGCCACAGAGGAATATGAAGCCCTACGTACTCTCTTGAGCCAACGCTTAGAAAATCTTCCACCTCGAGATCCATTACGGATGAAGTTTAGTTATCCATTAGCGCTTGCCCATGCTAAGCTAGGTGATATCCAAAAAGCCAAAGAACTCCTCTTAGCCATTGAATCCAATGGCTATGACTACCAAGCAGAAGCTAAAAAGACACTAAAGGGGCTTAATAGCTTTTGGCGGTAATTGCTAGGTTTTATCGTTTAAATCTTCGCCATAATCCCCATGCTAGGCCTAGCACTGCTAAGCCTATGAATAGGGGAAGGCTGGGAAAATTATTGTCCGGAAAATCTACTGGAGATGAATCTCCATATAGGGTGAATGCCGCCCAGTAAAGCGGGTGTCCATTGTCATATTTTATATTTTCTCCTCCCTCGATCATGCTCAATTGAGCCTTTTGCAAGGCAATATCTCGTGGCATACCTAATTGTAGGTTTTTGTAAAATTTTACCATCAATTGTGAAGTGGGAAAATCTCCCACACTCCACTGGGTAGCGACGATACTCTGGATACCCTTGAGGGCAAAACCACGAGCCAAACTGATGATGCCTTCGCCGGTTACTTGCTGCCCTGCTCCTGTCTGGCAGGCAGACAAAACGAGCATTTTGGCGTGCCAAGGCTTATTGGGTAGGTCTTTGATCCGGAGTAAAGGCGTACGACCATCTTCATGCGAAAAGGCAATGCCAGCTTCATCCGGAAAGGAGGGATTTGAAATGGCATGAGTAGCGAGATGAATAAATTGATATTGATTCCAAAGTTCTAAGAAGTTTTCAGGATTGGCCTTACTTCCCTTCAATGTCTTTTTGGCAGCTACGTCAATATTTTTGATTTCTGTTTCCGTATAAGCGAGTCTGTACAAACTACTATCGGTCTCGATACTGCGAGAAGCGATGGGTTGAATACCTCCTTCCCGTTCTGGAAAGCTAGGGGCGACTGCTAGTAAAGAGCCTTGAGGCAAGCTTTGATTGTTGTATTGCTCTTTTTGCATCGCAAAACTTCCGGTCGAATAGCCATAGCCAATGGCATAATCTTTCATGAGAAAGGGAATCTCTCTGAAGTCATTGCTTTGGTTTTCTTTGATCAACATCCCAAAAGGTAGGGCCGCAATCTCTCCATCGGGGATAATCACGAGGCGTTGGTAAGAAGTATCTAGCTCGCTGATGATTGGGGCTAAAAGACGCTCATAGAGTTTATGCGCATAGGGCAAAAAGTCTAAAAGTGGGGCTGCGCTTTTGGGGTCAAATAAAGCATCGCTTGTCATCTGGCTCACCCAAAACGAGACAGAGTCTCGTTCGGTGGCAAATAGGTCGAGCCCTGATTTGTCTACTTTAAAAGTATAGATCGAACTATCTCCTACAAAATATTCTAGAAGCGCCTGATCCTCCTTTAAAAGAGCCTTGGCTTGGTCAAGCGCATCGGTATTGGCGTAGCGTAAGCGATGATAGGCTGGATGAGAAGCCAAGATTTGCGCTTCAAATTGATTTCTTTGGGCCTTTGCTTCTGCGAGCTGGGGTTCTAGACTTGTGACATAGGGGACCTCAGTATGCCCCCTATGTCACAAG
>JBCAWW010001025.1:0-2431 GCA_038534415.1 Bacteroidota bacterium
CAAACACATTTGCTTATGCGGCGGCATATCAAATCCACGCATTTCCAAAATACCCAAACGACCAGATTGACTATCAGGGCTATAGAGTTTGTCAATGCAAAACTCTGCCCGGTGGGTATTGCCTGTAAGGTCGATTAATAGGTGCCTAAAGAGTCTGTCTACGAGCCAGGCGGGAGGATTAGGGTGCCTTTCCAATTCTTGGAACGCTATTTCAAGTTCGTATAAAATTTCGCTGCGTCCCTCATCTACTCTGGGTGCTTGGCTGGTTGGCCCCACAAAAGCGGAGGAATAAAGATAAGAAAGCCCTGGGTGGTTTTGCCAAAAATTGATGAAACTCCTGAGTAAATCAGGGCGTCTCAAAAAGGGACTGTCAGCTGGAGTAATCCCCCCAAGCGTGATATGATTGCCCCCGCCAGTGCCTGTATGTTTCCCATCTAACATGAATTTTTCCGTCCCCAGTCGGGAGCTTTTTGCTGCTTCAAAAAGCTGTTCATAGTTATGGATGATTTCACTCCATTGTGAAGCAGGGTGAATATTTACCTCAATTACTCCGGGATCTGGGGTTACGACAAGTTTCTGTAGGCGTGCATCCGCAGGCGGGTGATAGCCTTCAATAATGATTGGGTGCGCAAATTCTTTGGCGGTCAACTCTATCTGCTGCAAAAGCCCAAGGTAGGCCGAAAGGTCGGATACTGGAGGCAAAAAGAGGTATAAGTTCCCTTCTCTAATTTCCGCACAAAGAGCTGTTTTTACGCCTGAAGCACTGCTGTTTGCATGTCGGGGATTCGTTTGCTCGGGAGGAGCAAGGGACTCTTGTTTATCTAATGGACTTGGCTCGTAGGGCTGATGGCTGGCATTGCCTAGGATAAGTCTATCTAGAGGAAGCCTGAGTCCCATGGCCGAGTTACCGGGGTGTAGAAATAGGTTTTTACGTCTAAAAGACCATTGGCTGCTGAGCCATTGATTTTGGTGGCTAGCATATGCCAAGGGCAATACATAGCCTACAGCCTCGCCTAGGTCTTTATCAAGCAATCGAGCCAAGGTTTGGCGCTCTAAACTATCGGTTAGGTCTGCTTTTAATGGATCTTGCTCTATCGGCAAATTTGCCTCTGACCACAAAAAGTACCATACATCTTCGTAGGCTGGAAGACAGTTTTGAGGGGGTATGCCGAGTTTATTGCTAAGTGATAAAATGAATTTTGAGGCATCTGAAATTTTAAGCTTCGCCGATTCATTGGGGTTGCCGAGTAGCGCTGGTGACTGCCAGATAGCTTGGCCATCTTTACGCCAGTACATCGCATATTGCCAGCGTGGGATGGGTTCCCCCGGATACCATTTGCCTTGACCAAAGTGAAAAAATCCTTTTGCGGCGAAGACGGATTTAAGTTTTTCGGCTAAGTCAAAGGCTAATTGGCGTTTTTCTGGTCCGTCTGCTGATTCATTCCATTGGGGGGATTCCATATCCTCTACTGCTACAAAGGTGGGCTCGCCCCCCATAGTCATCCTGACATCTTGGGCCTCTAACGATTGATCTATTTGATGTCCCAAGGCTAGGATATCGGTCCACTGTTGTTCGCTATAAGGTTTGGTGACCCTTGGAGTTTCATGAATACGTTCGACCTCATTGCGGAAGCTAAACTCTGATTGGCTGCGTTCGGTGAAACCGCTAATAGGAGCTGCACTTTGAGGATCTGGAGTCGCGGCCAGCGGAATATGGCCCTCACCAGCAAAAAGCCCTGAAGTAACGTCCAAGCCTACCCATCCTGCGCCTGGCAAAAATACCTCGGCCCAAGCATGAAGATCAGTAAAGTCTTTTTCGGTGCCTGCGGGGCCTTCAAGAGGTTTTTCGTCTGCTTTGAGTTGCACTAAATAGCCTGATACAAATCGAGCTGCCATACCCAAATGCCTTAATAGCTGCACCATTACCCAGGCAGAATCCCGACATGAGCCAAGTGCTTTTTCAAGCGTTTCTTCACAGGATTGGATACCTGCTTCAAGGCGGATGCTATAGTTGATGGCAGCGGCTAATTGCTGGTTGAGCATCACCAAAAAATCTACTGTTGTCTTGACTGGAATTTGTCCAGCTTTTTGGATCCAAGCACTTAGCAGCGGTCCTGCTTCCTCGCATTCCAGATAAGGGGCTAATTCTTTGGCTAGTTGGGAAGAATATTGAAAAGGGATTTGCTGAGCTTCCTCTTCTAGAAAAAAGTCAAAAGGATTGATCGTCACCATATCGACCAAAAGCTCTACGTCAATTTGAAAATGATCAGTCTTTTCTGGGAAAACTACCCGTGCCATATAATTGCCAAATGGATCTTGCTGCCAATTGAGAAAATGATTAGAGGGCGAAATCTTGAGCGAGTAGGCACTGATAGGGCTTCGGGTGTGAGGGGCCGGTCTAAGCCTAATAACTTGGGGAGAAACCCATTCA
>JBCAWW010001026.1:0-2426 GCA_038534415.1 Bacteroidota bacterium
CTTTTTTTGTAGATAGTCATAGAGTCGCTCATACATTTTTTTTAAGGCAATGCCATCAATAGCCAAGACTAGTTCATAGATTCTCGCGTCGTATGCAGACAAGATGAAGTTTTTCCAGCTCTGATATTCCCGCATCCATAAATCCACATATTTTACTGGAATCATGATGAGATCGGTAGGTTCTTCAGTAATCGCTCTAATGATGCTCTGCCGAGAACTCATGCAGCAAGAAAACGACATCGAACAAGTTTCGCCCCCTTTGAGATAATAGAGGAGGAGTTCATTAGCATCTTCGCCTTGGCGAACGACTTTCACGCTGCCTGTCAGGACCAATGGTACGGACTGTAAATAGGAGCCATAATCCATCAATAACTCTCCCGCCTCAAACTGCATATGTGCCCCGACCTTGACAATTTCATCCGCGAGCTCTCTTTCCGAAAAGGAGGGAAATATTTGTCTTATGTAATTTGCTAATGCCTGTTTTTCGTCTTCCATGTGGTTTTACAGCTGCGCTGAACGCTTCCCCTTAGCGATGGGGGCTTGTGCCAGCATCAGCTTGAAAATAATAATTATTGATGGGACTCGCACGTAAAAAGAAAGCAGCAAGATTATTCAATTGCTACAAACCCAAGATCGGGTAAGCCAGTAATATAATAGTAGATGAACTAGATTTTGTTTTCTCCTGTAATCAATGGGGAAGTCTGTCTTTAAGGGCTCCGTAGGAAAAAGCACCTAAGGTTGCGCTAAGCAGAACCAAAATAAAAATCGTATATCCTTGTCCCAACAAGGCATAAATAGGCCCTGGGCAAGCTCCCACCATGGCCCAGCCTAGACCAAAAATCGTTCCTGCAAGGAGATGACGACGAGGGCTCAAGGGCAATTTAAAACTATAGGCTACTTGTTCTTCATCAATCGTCTTGATCTTAAATCGCTTCATCAACCAGATGATGGCGATCCCGACCACTACCGCCGTCCCGATCACCCCATACATATGAAAACTATCAAAGCGAAACATCTCGATAATGCGATACCAAGAGATCACTTCTGCTTTGGTTAGCACGATGCCAAATAGGCTGCCAGCGGCTAGAAAGGCTATTAAACGCATATTATTTTGAGCTTAGGAAAACAAAAAAGGTAGGATGCCCCAAGTCATAATGAGGCCACCGATAAAAAACCCAATCACAGTGAGGAGAGACTGTAACTGCAGGTGAGATAGACCAGTTATGGCATGGCCGGAAGTACAGCCTCGCGCATAGCGCGCGCCAAAACCCACCAAAAACCCACCTACTACCGCCATGAAAATACCAAGTGGATTTTGCCAATTAAATAAATCAGCAGGCACAAATCCGCTGCCTTCCGCAAGCGATTGCGGGACGCTTAGCCCCCAGTTGGCTAAGTGCGTCTCTGTAGCTTGGGCTATTTGTACGGGTTGCTTACTTCCGAGAAAGTATCCTGAGAAAGCACCCCCTAATGTTACACCAATCACAAATAGGATGCGCCAACGATCAGCCTTTAAATCTCGCTTAAAAAAGGAAAAACGCTTATCAGCCCCCGCGATTTTGCACCAAGTGTCAAAACTAGCGGAGATGCCCAAACTCTTTCCGAGCCAGGTCAGACCAAATAAGGTCAAGGCGATGGCGATGCCTGCAATAGACCAATGCCAAGGCTGATAAAGAAGTTGGTCGAGAAACTGTGCGGAACTACTTAACTCCATTTTTGGGAAGTGTTGATTTGCAAGGATATTTGGATGATGATTTCCAAATTTTCCGCAAACTAACACTTATGTTGTGAAGTTGTTGGCAAATGAGGGCTTATGTTGCGAAAATGTCGGCAGACTGACAGCCAAACTTGCTCGTTCTCTCCCAAAGAAAACGCGCCCTATACGCTGGAGTATAGGGCGCGTTATTTTATGAGCTTAGATTAGATTACCTCAGCGATTGCGGTGTCTAAGACTTCTTGACTCACTTCAGTCGGGCAAACATAGTTGCTCATCGGCAATCCTTCCGCTTCCATCGCTAAGAATCCACCGCTTATATCAGTCAGATTGTTGATACCGCGTGCCTTTAAGATAGAGGCCATGATCATAGACCGATAGCCACTCTTGCAATGCACATAATAGTGATCTTCTTTGCCAAAGCGATTCATATTGCTATTGACAAAATCAAGCGGGACATTGATGGCGCCTTCTGCGTGCTGAGAGATATATTCAGTAGGCTTACGTACATCTACGATCACTCCATTTATAGATTGCGCCAGTCTTTCGCTTACTTCTTTGGGACTAATTGATTCAATGCTGTCTATCTCTTTGCCAGCTGATTGCCAAGCTTGGATACCACCCTCTAAAAAACCTAGTGTATGATCATATCCCACTCGAGACAAGCGGGTGACTACTTCTTGTTCTTTGCCCTTCGAAGGGCAAAGAACAA
>JBCAWW010001027.1:0-2426 GCA_038534415.1 Bacteroidota bacterium
ACTGATGCTTGCTTTGTTTAGGGTCAAAGTAGTCCCTCTAGAGGTATCAGATACATTGTCTACATCGGCAATGATCTGAGGTTTACCCTCGAGGTCCGTTCGCTGAAAAACATATCCATGGTTTTCAGGTGCGGGATTAAATGTGATAGTAGCAGCCTCTCCAGTGTGTAGTCCAATACCTGAAAGGGTGACAGCCTTCTTAAGGGTATGTTGTTTTGCCATAGCCTAACTTCTTTGCGCGAGCGCTTCTTCTAGTGCCAGTATTTTTTTGTGCATCTCCTCCAAACGGCGAAAGAGAACTTCTGACTTGAGTTGTTGTCTAAATCCTTGAATAGGAGAACCGCGAAATGCCTGTCCGGGTTCTTTTATGTTGCGATTGACCCCTGATTGGGCATCAATTTTTGTTTGATCTGCAATATTTAAATGTCCGACTATCCCCACTTGGCCTCCGATCATCACATAGGAGCCTAATTTGGTACTGCCAGCAATCCCTGCCTGAGCGGCAATGACAGTGCTAGGTCCTATCTCTACATTGTGGGCGATTTGGACAAGGTTGTCGAGCTTTGCTCCCTTGCGGATAATCGTACTGCCGACGGTAGCTCTGTCGATGGTGCTATTGGAACCTATCTCGACATTGTCTTCCAACTGAACGTTCCCCGTCTGAGGGATCTTCTTAAAACTCCCATCAGCCTGAGGCGCAAAGCCAAAACCATCACTCCCAATGGTCGTGCCGGCATGAATGATACAGTTTTTGCCAATTTCGCATCTGTCAAGCACTCTGGCCTGGGGATATAGTAGGGTGTTTTCGCCTAAGCGAACGCTACTTCCCACATAAGCTTGGGCGTGAATCTGAGAGCGATCTCCGATGATACTGTCTGCGCCGATATATGCAAAAGGACCTACGTATACATCTTCACCGATTTGAGCACTAGGGTCAATAAAGGCGAGATCAGATATGCCTTTGAGGGTTTTTTGCTGTTCAGCTTGTGCCTTTTCGAGCAGGCTGGTAAAAGCAGAGTAGGGGTCCTCCACACGTAAGAGAGAAGTATTTAAGGCCTTTTGCGGCACAAAATCCTTGGCTACAATGACAGCACTAGCCTTGGTGGTATAAATAAACTCTGTGTATTTAGGATTGGCTAAAAAACTAATGCTACCTGCAAGCCCTTCCTCTATACGAGCAACGGTATGGATTTCCTGCTGTGGGTCTCCTTCAATTTCGGCCTTTAGCCAAGTCGCAATTTGATGCAGAGTATATTTCATTTAGCCTCTTCTCATGCTTATTGGCGGTAAAGGTAAGGATTCAATATGGGTTTTTCCAATTGGGTTTTTTCCTCCCATTTTAGATAAGAAATCCGAGAAGATTTAGGCTATTAAAACGGCCTTTCTAATTATTTTCATGTGGGCTAAAAGCATGTCTCCTGGACAACTGGTGTTTTTATAATCTTGGTGCGTTGTAATGGTTTTGAACCTTACTTTTGCATGGGAATCCCCTTTGGGATGATAATTTTCGTGGAGGAAGCTTATTAGCTGAATGAGCGAATCTATGCCCTCCTGGCTGGGTTTGCCCGAATAATGGTTTGTGCCAGGTTGATAATTTCCTAATAGGCAAATCCCTATCCTTCCAGTATTGAAACCTCCAATATGGGCGCCTTTGATCAGCTTGGGTATTTCTGCTAGGCTTTTATTGGGCTCTAGGTATGATCTTCCTTGGTATATGATCCCCCGTGGGTCTACGATGAAATGATAACCGATATCTTGCCAGTGATTTTTGTCTTGGTGGAGACTTTGTATCGCTTTTACCTGCTCCGCGCCACTTTTATTACCATCCCAAAACCCAGCTGCGTGGTGGATGACAATGGACTGAATCGTACCTAGCTGCATAATGGCCTTAGGATCTTTAGGAGGACTTGCCTGCCATTCAGACCGGCTAATGATACGAGGTGTTTCAATCTTTTTGGCGGTATCATTTATGTCCTTTTCAGACGGCAAATCAGCTACTTGAGTCAATTTTGCTAGTTCCTTGATAGGAGAGGCGATAGGATCACTTACTGCCGACCGCCCTTCTACTTCTTGTACTTTGCCCGAGAATAGGCGGCTCACTTGATTGCTTGTGCCGAGGATGCTGCCTAAGATGTTAAATTGGGGATAGCGATACTGATCAAAAAACAATTGTTTTTCTACTCTTTGGGCATCAAGGCCATACTTAACGGCCTCTCTGAGGTCATTGATTAGGCTGCTTACTTTGTTGTGATCCCAGCCTTCGCCATCATGAATATATTTCCATTTGTCTTCCAGGGAGTAAAGGCGAGACTTTAAGTTTGACTTGGTTTGCCAAAAATTTGAGATAAGCTTTCTCTTTTCTACTAGTTTGGAAACTCCTTGATAGAGGGCAAAAAAGCCCGTAAACATAGCCGCTATTTCTCCTG
>JBCAWW010001028.1:0-2423 GCA_038534415.1 Bacteroidota bacterium
TATCTAAAAGCTGCTGCTACATATATCCCCACCGGCGAGTCATAGCGTTGAGACTGGAGGTAGTATCTAAACTCGGGAGTAATGGCAAATTTGCTATAGGTCCCGCTAAAGTCGAAGCTGATACTATCTGGATTTTCAAAAATCCAGTTTTTGAGCAGATTGGCACCGGGCAGATCGCGGTTTGGCGTCAGGCCGACGATCACCCCCACACTCATATTGTTGTCGAGGGCACGTTCATAATGCAAGGCGATATGCCGACTAGGAAGGTTAGGTAAGTTGAGCTTTAATACGTTTTGTTGAGCTTGTAGGCTAGAAAGACCTACAAAAACGAAAAGAAAGCAAAGGCTAAGCAAGTGTTTGATACGCATATTTAAAGACTATTTGGATGCTTGTGACAACAAATCTGCCATATTAGTAACGAGTTGATCGACATTATCGGTATGAAAACACATCGGTGGCTTGAATTTGACCACGTTGTGGAACGGTCCGTCGGTGCCCATGAGTATGCCTGCTTCTTTGAGTTGTGCTACCATACGAGAGGCTAGGACTGGATGAGGCTTTTTGCTTTGGCCGTCTTCGACGAACTCTAAGCCCCAAAACAAGCCGCTTCCTCTCACATCCCCTAAAACTGGATATTGCGCTGCGAGCTTTTGCATTTCAAGGCCAAAGTAGTCTCCGACCTTTTGGGCTTCAGCCATTGAGTTTTCATCATCAATGACCTTGAGGACCTCAAGACCAATAGCACAAGAAACAGGATTCCCACCAAAGGAACTAAAAAACTCCATGCCATTTTCAAATGCCTGTACGACCGGAGCAGTGGTTACGACCGC
Source organism: Bacteroidota bacterium (assembly GCA_038534415.1). Lineage (GTDB taxonomy): Bacteria > Bacteroidota > Bacteroidia > J057 > J057 > JBCAWW01. Next base: position 831 of record JBCAWW010001028.1, read on the forward strand.
ACCAATTGGATGACCGTTGCCCATGGGTTTGCCTAGCACAACGATATCTGGCAAGACGTTTTGACTTTCAAAGCCCCAGTAATGGGTACCTAAGCGTCCAAAACCCGTTTGAACTTCGTCTGCGATGCAAAGTCCTCCTTTGGCTCTTATCTGTGCATAGATGCCTTGCAAATAATCGGGAGGGATGGGAATCTGGCCGCCACATCCGACGACAGACTCAGCTATAAATGCAGCGGGAGAGTCAAGGCGATCCAGCATTTGAGCGCTTTGCTGTAAGTAGGCTTCCACGCTAGCTTGCGAGCGGTAAGCATCATAAAGCGGAAGCTCTTGCACATGTTTGGGCGCGCCTTGGCCTCCCTTGCCATTGAACTTGTAGCTACTCAGTGCGATGCCGACTTGAGTATTGCCGTGGTAGCCATGTTGCATGACGATGAGTTGCTGCCTTTGGGTATAATTGTAGGCCAAGCGGATGGCTAAGTCTGTGGCAGCACTGCCCGAATTGACGAAGTAAACATAATTGAGCGGTGCTGGAAACTTGGCTGCGAGAGCAGCTGCGTATTCATTGAGTACGGGATAGAGGTAGCGGGTATTGGTGTTGAGTTTGGCGATTTGCCTTTGAGCAGCATTGACAATACGCGGGTGACAATGGCCAAGGTGGATGACATTGTTATAGGCATCTAGATAGGTTTGGCCTCTGCTATCATATAAGTATTGCATGGCGCCGCCTTCCAAAATCAGAGGATCAGGATAACTAAGGCTAAGGCCTTTGCTGATATGTTGCTGACGCTCCTTTTGCATGAGAGAAGCGTTCGGCAAGGCCGGAACCTCAAAACCACAACGCGCTTTGAGCTGACGGATCAGTCGATAGGGATTGAGTTGTAGCCAACGCTCCAACAGATCCCAAGCAGGTGCCTCGCTAATCGCGATATAGTCATTGTCTGGATAAAGGTGGCGGGAGTAGGCCGACATACATACGCTGGTACAGAGTCTAGCGGCGATGAGGTAGTAAAGTACTTCGACTTCGCGTTCCTCGAGAGGAAAATCCTGATGATAGGCCTCACATACTAAAAGGACCGTCTCTAGCGGATCCTGGGTATGCATACACGCATAAGCCAAGGCTACGGCGAGTTCGTGGATCGTGGCAGTATAGGCCATGTCTCCAAAGTCAATCAAGCCACTTACTTGCCCCTCATGAGTGAGTACATTCCAGTCATTGGCGTCGTTGTGAATGAGGCTGCGTCTGAGGTGAGGCAGCTGCGGCAAGACGATTTGTCGATACTGGTCAAAGAAGTAGGCAGCAATTTGTCTCCTTCTTACGTCTTTGATATGAACTAGATGAATCTCGGTATCGAGACAATATTGCAAATCCCACTCAAAGCGTCTGCGTTCTACGGCAACGGGTCTAAGGGGGAGGAGTAAATGATCCAGTTTTGCTAAAAAATGTCCTAGACTCTTTAGCAGTTTTTCATCGTGGGGGACTTCTGCGGAGAATGTTCCCGGAATGAAGCTGAGCATGCGAGTCATATAAGGCTTTTGCTCCTTGTGATAGGTAAATAGCTGAGCCCCTTGAGCATTGGTTTGAGGGATAGGAAG
>JBCAWW010001029.1:0-2418 GCA_038534415.1 Bacteroidota bacterium
TAAGGTTTTGTCGACGAAGCTGTCGCTCAAGGGCTAAGACAATTATTGGATGACAATTTTGTGTAAGTCTTGCAGGGACTCAGCGTCCCAAACTTGCATAAAATAAATCCCTTTGCTGAGATGGGAGAGATCAAATTCCGCTTGCCAGATTTCAGACTCAGTCATAAAGTCTTTTTCCCAAGCCACACGCCCTGCGACATCAAAAACTTTTAGTCTGAGTTCTGTTCCCCTTTCATGAACGGCCATATAAGTAAACAGGCCTTCATTCGGGTTGGGAAACAAGATGCCTTCGGATGGCGGCAAACTGAGGACTCGCTCTTTGGCGGGATCTAAAACCTCAATGGTAAAGGACTGCAGCGATGAACTTTGGGTATAGCCGTCCCACACCCGTAAGATCACAAGGTGCTCTCCAATATCAGATTTGCTAGGAGTACCGATGATTGCCCCATTGCCATTGTCATAGGGATTGAAAAAGGCCCAGCTAGGCAGGGCGATTGCTTCCTGCCAAACTTGATCTCCATTGGGGTCTTTGATCGTAAATTCGTAGCGATAGCTCTCATCCGGGCGAGCTTCTCGCAGTGGCTCTGAGGTGAAAGTAGGTGTAGCATTATCGATGCGATTGGGACCTGCCGGCGTACTGGTGATCAGAGGTATGATATGCCCTTCCTCTCCCCCATCAGGCATCCGAGCATAGGCCGAGTCTTGGCCTAAAGCCGGGTAAAGCAAAGAGTCCAGCAAAAGTCCCCCTCTTTCAAAAAGATATAGGGTCTCTCCTGCCTTGGAGAGTTTGAAAGGCAAATGCAATGCTCCATCGGCACTATCGCCATCTGCCCATAAACGCAGAAAGCCATGGGATAAGATCGTTGTTTGAAAGGCCTGATCGGTGGGAATTTGCCAGCGATAAGGATCGGCTAAATCGTCAGAAAGATACATCCCTCCCAGGTCAATCAGTTGGTCTGAAGGATTGTAAATTTCAATCCAATCCGCCGCCTGCTTGTGTTCATCTTTGATACCATTTTCATTATCAGCGACTACTTCGTTGATCTTGAGGGCGGCGGTCCAAGCCTGCCAAGTTGGACTTTCTCCCGGCAGCGCCGGACGCCAATTGGTAGCATCTGCATTATTGAGTTGAGGATGCTTTAACTGATATTGATTGACGCCTGGCCAAAAGCCTTGCTCAAAGGAGATTGAATCCACAGTATTGCCAAAAGGATGCTTCAGGATCAGACTAAAATTATCTGTGTCTAGTGGTAAATCTATCCAAAGCCAAGCACCCGCTTCGATATTACTGCCGGAGGCTAAAACGGTATCCACATCACCCAAAAGGCGATAAGCATTAAGATATTGAGTCTGATCCGTAGGATTGTAGATCCCTATTTGGGTCTTACGAATAGAATCCCCTAGGCTAAGATGGGCAAACTTGACATCTAAAGGCACAAAAGCGGGTCTAATGATGCGATTTGAGTCTAAGCGTTGCGCGAAGCGGGCCGGACCAAACAACTTAGCGTTCTCCGCAGGAGGCACACTATCACTCGACCAACTCAATACTTCCCAACCGCTAAACTCATAGCCTCGGTCAGGTAGCGCTAATAAGTTGAGGGGCAGATCAGAAAAATAAGTGCCTCTACTACCATCTTTGAGTTTATATTCCTGTTCCAGAACGCTTCCCCCTACCCCATTATCGGGCCACCAAAGGCGCATATTGATTTCGCGCCCTAGATTAAATTCGGTTCGCAAATGTTGACGCGCATATACTGGACGAGTCCTACCAAAGCTGCGCATCACCTCCACCTGATATTGCCAGCCGGGGTATTGCCCTCCCCAACGATTGAGATGTTGTAAGATGGCGATATCAATATTTTGCTCTAGACTATCTAAAATATGCACTACCCGCTCTGCAGTGAAGCTATGATTGATGTGGCTGAGGTAACGCTGCGAAAACTCAGTCCTAAATTCTGGACTTGCCGACAAGGCCCGAAACAATTCTGTTGCCCAAGGGGGATTGGGCCAACCGGGACCATATTCTTCCAAGGCAAAGGCCATGGTATTTTCGGTAGGCTGAGAGTTCCAAATCCCAAAGCCAAAATCAGTATCATAGAGCAGCCAACGCCAGCGTGAACCGGGAGCATGTGCGCGCCAAAACTTAATATTGTTGCCTGGCCAATCCTGGTTGTTGATATAAATCTGCAAGATCATATAGTCCATATATTCCTGCATATCAATGAGTTCCTTGGCTTCAAGGTAATTTTGGCGAAAGTTCATGGGATGCCCATTGACAAACTCAAGCATCCGATTGTAATTAAGGGCGTTGCCATTAAACGGCTCTCGATAATTTTTGAGGAGATCTAACTCATCTTCATTGACAAGGTGATTGTTGTAGAGATAGTTTTCGTTGAGTTTTTCTCTTTGGTTATGGAT
>JBCAWW010001030.1:0-2418 GCA_038534415.1 Bacteroidota bacterium
TAAAAGAGCCTCCTGTCATTACATGTATTTTGGCACCATCTTTCATTAAGATGGTAACGCCCGGCTCAACCACTACGTCTGAGACAATCTGAAAATTACCATCAATACAATAATCAGCGACATTGCGATCTTCTACGTGGTTAGTCAAGGTAAGAGGCGTTTCTTGTCTGCCCGATAACTCGATGCATTCATCTAGGGAAATAGGTTCGACAGGTTCACAGCTTATAAGCGCAATCGCTAAAGCTATGATAAGGAAAAAGGTGCTAATTAGTCTCATATAAAGTATTGATCGTTGATTTTTGACTCAGCTCCTACGGTATTGATAACTATTTTACCGCATGGGAGTATGGCCTTCATCTGATTGACGATCAAGTAAGACTCAATACATTTTGGGGGTGGTTATTTATGCCTGTGAATAAGCGTTCTGCGAAGCAGCTATAAAAGAACTACTTCAAGACAAAAAGAGGAATATTGCCAAAGAGATTGATTGGCGTATAGGGATGTTGGCGGCCATCGGTAAGACTCTTGACACGCTCAGTAACGTAAAGATTAAGTTCGAGGAGGGAAATCACCTCGTCATGGTTGAAGTCGGCTTCGCCGTCGAGACCTTCGAGAATCGCCTTAGTAAAGGCTCCATGTCCCCAAATCGGATTTTCGTAGGAGTACTCCTTGCCACTCGAAGAAGTCATCACCGTAACGCCTGGCTCGGCATCGATGAGTTCGTTGACTACCTTGTTGAGGTTGACGGCTTTGATAGAAGCAAACTCTAGGAGATCATAACCCGACTGACCACTATGGCAAGCATCAAGGAAAATCAGTTTTTTGCAGGGGGTGCCATTCATTCCTTCGGTTAGATCCCGAATATTCATGGCCGTAGCAAATAGATTATGGGCTTGATAGTCTGTCGGGAGGATATAGAGATTGCCTTTGTTATCCAGCGCGCCATGGGCCGAGATAAAGACCAGGATCATATCTTTTTGAGTCGCCTGACGCTCAAGCCAGTTGATACCCGTTTTGATATTGGTAAGCGTAGCCTCCTGATTGAGGTATTGTTTGATCTCTACTTTATTGAACAACTTGCCCTGCTGGGTGGCAAATTTGCTCGCCAATGAAGCGGCATCAGAATGAGCATAGGTGAGATTGGAAGTCTCATCATCATATTTTGATACGCCTACCGATAAGATATACAGATTGGGTTTTAGGAGCGTTTGTAGCGGATCTTCGTCGCTTTGATCGAGGACGATGGGTTCTTGATCAGACAGAACATCTTGGACGGCATCAGGGTGATTGGCAAAATTGCCGCGCGTGTCGGTTTTGAGGACCCACATATCGCTGCCCCCGCGACTATAGCTTTTGGTACCACCTGTGACAAGATAGCCACCATCATCTACTTGGGTTACGGCGCGACCATAATCATCACTTTCTCCCAAGCTACGCTTTTGCCAAGACTGGCGTAAGCGCGCATCTAATTTGACCATCCAAAGGTCAGAAGACTTGCTAAAAGAGGTGCTCTGCCCAGTAAGCAGGTACCCTCCATCTTGAGTATGGATCAGGTCATAGAAGGCATCTTTGCCAGTGCCCCCTAACAGATGCTCTTTGAGCACGCGCCCGCTCGCACTGAGGTGGATCAAACAACCATCTAAGCTGCCGTTAGATTCATTGTAGCGCCATCCGGCAGCGAGAAATTGGCCTTCATTGGTTTCGAGGACGGATTCGATCACATCATTGCCCGGAGCACGGACGACTTTGCGCCAAATACCTTTGCCATTGCGATCAGTCCGGACGACCAACATATCGGCACGATTGACTTCGTTGTAGTGCTGGTAGCCACCGATGACAAAGCCTTCGTCTTCGGTTTCTTGAATAGAATAGGCTTTTTCGATCCCACTGCCGCCATATTGACGATCCCATAGGATTTCGCCTACGGCATTGAGACGTAGGAGCCAAATATCACTTTTGCCTTTTGAATTGGAATAGGAAAAACCGGCGACAGCAAAGCCTCCGTCTTTGGTCTGGATGATCGAACGCGCTTCGTCAGCATCGCTGCCGCCAAAAGTACGAGACCACATCAGTTCGCCATGGCGATTGAGCTGAAAAACCCAAGCATTGTTTTTGCCACTGACTTTGTCGCGTGTATATCCCGCCACCACATAGTTGCCATCGCGGGTTTCGATTAGGTCATTGGCCCAATCATAGTCAGGATCTCCAAAAAATTGACGCCATACTTCCCCTCCAAACTGATCGAGTTTCATTACCCAGACATCGCTTTTGCCACTCCCAAATGAGTTGGTAAAACCAGCCACCACATAATCTCCTTTGGCGGAGAAAGAGACGAGCATGCCATGGCGGTGACCAATACCGCCACAGGAGATTATGTGGTGGCTGGTTTTACCAACTCATTTGGGAGTGGCAAAAGCG
>JBCAWW010001031.1:0-2406 GCA_038534415.1 Bacteroidota bacterium
AAACCGCCATCATTGGCTCATTCAACAATTAGGCCAAGCGTTCTGCGCAGCAGTCCACCAAAAACAAAAGCTACAAATGGGTCAAACTCTTCACTTTTTGAATCATCCGCTTGCCCAATACTCAATATTTCCTTAACTCAAACTTTCAACTAATCAACAATTCAAAAATGTTTGTACACCACGTATTTTTTTGGTTCAATCCCGGCAATGACGACAAGCGCGATTACTTTGTGGCGCAACTCAAAGAGCTTAGCACGATTGACTTGGTCCGCGAAAGTCGGATTGGCGTGCCTGCCCCTTCGGAGCGTGATGTGGTAGATAGCAGTTTTGATTATTCGCTGATGATGATTTTTGACAATCAAGCCGATCAAGACGCCTACCAAGTGCATCCCGATCATGATGTGTTTATCGCCAACTGCAAGGACCTTTGGGCGCGGGTACAGGTGTATGATGCGATAGATGTCTAAGGCATACTCGATCCCGATTGAGGATGGTGAACTGATTTATGATCCTGATTTTTTGGGAGCAGGGGAGAGGCGTTCCCTGCGGGAATATCTAATCGAACAGGTGCCCTGGAAACAGGAACCCATCAAAATATTTGGCAAGGAAGTGATGCAGCCACGCCTGACGGCTTGGTACGGCGATCCCGATACGGCTTATTCCTATTCGGGCATCGTGATGGAGCCTTTGCCTTGGACGGAACCGCTAGCCAAGATCAAGAAACGCATCGAAGACTTTGCCGAAGCCCCCTTTAACAGCGTCTTGCTCAACTACTATCGTGATGGTCAGGATAGCATGGGTTGGCACAGTGATAATGAACCCGAACTTGGCCGCAATCCGGTGATCGCTTCACTGAGCTTGGGCGGTGTTCGTCGCTTTCATCTTAAGCATCGAAACCGTAAAGAGCTAGCAGTCAAACGAATGGATTTGCTAGATGGGAGTCTTCTCGTCATGGGAGGACCTTTGCAACATCATTGGTTACATCAGATCTCCAAGACCAAAAAAGCGGTGGCAGGGAGAATCAATTTGACTTTTCGGGAAGTGAAGCGATAAATTAGGGGCGCACAATCATAAGCAACATGAAACACTATCTGCTCTGCCTACTGGCAGTAGTCCTGCTAACCTCTTGTACTGGCAATCGAAAAAAAGTAGCCTTTGGCCTCAAAAAGCCCAGTAAATCTGAGCAAAAAATAGACAATTCGGAGTCCTACGACCGTAAGCTGCGATCCATCGCATATTGCAAAAAGCATGAGATTCCGGTCAATGTCTATTTGCCTGAAATTGAGAGCGAGGCAGAAACCACCATCAGAAGCAAAGCGGAAATTGTTTCGCGGACTTTTGCGCTCCTCTATTTAGGGATCAAAAGTGAAGGCACGGAAGCAAAATTGCTAAAGGAACTGGAAGAGAAATATGACATCCGCGAGTGTTTTAGCAAAAATGAGCTAGCCTATGTCGATGCCGCTGATCCGAGCTCACAACAGCAGTTCGATGCCAATTGGCGCTACGAAAGTATGCATGTACTCCTTTGGACGCTGGGCTATATCGACAGCCTGACTTATCCCGCTGAAATTTGTAATGTCAAGGATGACGTACTGCTCGTTTGGGAAAACAGCAAGGCAGACTTTATCGCCAAAGCACAAGTTCGTAGCAAAAAGGAAATTCTCGATCAAGCCGATTTGATTTACCGTATTCATTGGGCTTGTGTCGATGCCCGCATCAATTCGCAAGACCCTCCCAGCGGACTAAACAGTAGCGTCGTCTATGAGCGCCACTATGTGCTCAATTGGTTGATCAACTATATGGAGCAAGATTGGGATAATGTCACAACCGATACCTAAAAAACACACATACAATCAGCCTCACCACTTATAAACACAATTATGAAAACTCAAGAAGTCGAAACGCCTGAAATAAGCGTGGAGCAGGAACGCTCTATTTTTCCTAGCCTCAAAGAACGCGTACAAGCGGTCTTTTTTGATGCTATGATCATCCTTTTTATCGCCTTTATTTGCTTTAGCGGCCTGGACTCTATGGGCTTTGCCGATTCACCGCTCAAGGCGCCGCTTTTTGTTTTACTATTCGTGCTATACAATCCCTTGATGGTCGCTTTTGCGGGTGGGACCATCGGCCACAAAATGTTTAATATGGAGGTCAAGCGATTTGAAAACCACGAAAAGAACATCAATATCCTCTTGGCCATTTTTCGCTTTGTGATGAAGACTTTGTTGGGCTGGCTTTCTCTACTCACCATTACCAGCAATGTGGAGAAGCGAGCGATTCATGACTTTGTTGGAGATTCAGTCGTGCTCAAAAAGCAAAAGGTTTCTGCTTAGTTTTGGCTACCGCTTCGCGGAACGATTCTCAACGTTCTGCGCAGCAAATCCCATAATAGGGGGCAAGGCAAAT
>JBCAWW010001032.1:0-2397 GCA_038534415.1 Bacteroidota bacterium
TGCAGAGCTTGCATCATCCTTGAGGTAGGGGTCTCCCGTAAAATACAGCTGCGTTACCAAGCTCTGATAGTTGGGCGCAGAGATCATCATATGAAAATGAGCAGGGCGATAGTTGCCACCACCCGCATCATAGGGCACTGGCATTTGGGTCGTAAATTCATAATTGCCATACTCATCACAATAGGTCGTTCCGCGATAGCGGTACTCATCACTATCATTGTCATATATCTCATCTGCTGAGCAATGCCATAGCTCTACCTTCGCCCCGGCAAAAGGAGTGCTACAATCATTATATCGGACGCTGCCTTTGAGTATGACTAGTTCCCCTTTCTCACTAGGGATAACTAAGTTTTTGCGTTCCGGAGCATCCGGACGGTAAAAAGGACCCAATATATCAGTTGTTGTTTGGCAGTCTCCAACAAAAGATTCCCCATCAAAACGAACAAAGCCAGTAGTACTTATGGCGATTGCGCCAAGACCGGCAATTTTGGAAAATGTACGGCGGTTCATAAAAAACTGTTTTTAGGTATAAAAGGGGCATGCTTATCCCCATAAGTGCTAAGCTAGGATTACAATTGACTGATTACTAGAGGGAAAATACCTTTTTTGCATTTGCTGTTTACCTTTTCTCTTCCTGGAGGACTAATAATAAAATCATACAATTTTAGCTTAGATATGCGTACTATTTCAATCCTTACCGTCCTCGCCTCTTTATTCGTTTTTACCTCCTGCGTAGAGTTGGGAGAAAAGTTCGAATTTGACTTTGTCCTCAAATATGCCTCCCTTGACTTTACCACCACTGCAGTAGCCGAAGCCGGCGAAGTTGTCTTAGGTGAGTTGTCAGTCCAAGCTGAACTAGGTAATCTCCTAAAAGATCAAGATGCCAGCATAGATCGCCTCTTATCTTTGACCCCCAAGCGCTTTTATTTAGAGATTTTAGATTCTCAGACCTTGAGCTTCGACCCTATCGAAAGCATATCTGTTTATATCAGCGCACCCAATCAGCCTGAGTTTTTGTTGGCTAGCCTAGATCCAGTAGGAGATGGTTTCCAGCAATGGGTTGAATTAGAGATCACTGACAAACCAGAAATGCAATCTTACCTAGAAGGCGGAGAGTTTAGCGTGCGTTTAGTGGGCGTGTTTTCAGAGCCGGTAGCGGAAGATATCAACTTTAGAGCCAGCTTCGAATTGAGCGGGAGAGCCCATCAGTAGTAGACAGTGTTTTTGATATAAGATCATTTTATAGCGCCGCAATCTCAATGATGTATTGGGATGCGGCGTTTTACTGTTTTTGCTAATTAAGCTAAATTTCCACCCCTGACAAATCCTGTCATCGCTGATGCTTATCTTAGCAAATAAACGCGATGAACCACCTTTCCCGCTTACTCTCTATGCTGACCATTCTTAAGTCTAAGAGATTGGTAACAGGAACCGAATTGGCTCGCAAGTTTGAGGTCAGTCTGAGGACGATCTATCGAGACATCAAGAAGTTGGAGGATTCGGGCGTACCCATAATGACCATCGAAGGCAGGGGCTATGCGATTATGGACGGTTACACTGTGGCGCCTGTAATGTTCACCGAAATGGAGGTGAATGCTTTAGTTACGGCCGAGCAGCTAATCGCCAAAACCAATGATGACTCCTTGATTGAGCATTTTCAGGAAACCTTAGCCAAAATCAAATCTGTCTTTGTCGGCTCTCTGCAAGAACAAGGAGAGCTGCTCAATAGTAAAATGCTGGTTTTGAAGCGAAGGGCTGATGAAAATAAATCAGCCTCGCTTGCTTACATCCAAATGGCCGTTACCCATTTCAAACTTATCGAAATCAGCTACCAGGCTCCAGAAAAGGAAACAACTTATCGAAAAGTAGAGCCTTTGGCGATTTATTCCGTCAATGAAAAGTGGATCGTGATCGGCTGGTGCCGTTTGAGAAATGATTATCGCTCCTTTCGCCTAGACAGAATCCAGCATTTCAAGATCCTCGAAGAGACATTTGAGGATAGAAACTTTGATTTAGGAAAATATTTTATCGCCTGCGAAGAGATAGAATTTAACCCCTGACATATTGTGTCATAAGCGGCTTTTATATTTGAAGTGTAAATAAACAATCACTTAAAAATTTTCACTTATGTCCACACAAGAGATCGCCGCAAAATGGGCCAATTATTGCAACACTGGTCAGTCCGAAAAAGCTTATCAAGAATTGTATCATCAAGATTGCATTAGTGTCGAAATGCCAGGGGCGCAGGGCTATCCGGAAAGAGCTGAGGGGATGGCTGCCATTATGGAAAAAGGCAAGCAATGGGGCGAAATGATAGAGACCTTTCATGCTATGGAAATAGAAGGGCCAATCGTCGCGGGCAACTATTTTACCGCTACGATGAAAATGGATATCACC
>JBCAWW010001033.1:0-2396 GCA_038534415.1 Bacteroidota bacterium
ATCAGTTTCCCGGGCACTTATACTTTCTATGCTAATGTACCCAATGCGACAGCTCCATTAATTAGAAAATGGTATTTTAATGGTCAATACATTAGTTCTGGAAGTTCAGTTCAGTTACCATTTGTTGCTAATCAAACCCCAATTTCAAACTCAATCACCTTGGTGGTTGAAGAAGTTGGTGGTGGGAATAGAACAGTAACTGTATCAAAAGGAGTTGGTTTCCAAGCTGGTGCATCTGAAACCAGTGGCGAATCCGAATAGCCAACGGATGTTTTCATCCTCGGGTGTTGCTACTCCTAGCAACACCCTTTTTCTATTTCAAACACTTAAAATAATCAAAGGGCTCCAAGCAATCATTGCATTGAAACAAAGCCTTACAGGCAGTAGAGCCAAATTGAGAGACCAGTTTGGTGTTGGTAGAGCCGCAATTGGTACACTTGACCAACTTAGCGTTCCCTGCAAGGGCTAGCTTATCAGCACTCTCCTCCATCGGCGGCGCAATACCATAGTCAGCAAGCATCTTACGACCTCTTTCAGTAATCCAATCCGTAGTCCAAGCGGGACTCAAGACCAACTTTACCTTGGTTGGATACCCCTCCGATTGCAGTTTGGCTTTGATGTCGTCCGCAATCGTGTCCATCGCGGGACAGCCGGAATAAGTAGGCGTGATTTTGACCTTAGCTGTCTTACCGTCCCAATCGACCTCACGTACGACCCCCATATCCATGATCGACAAGACCGGAATCTCTGGATCTGAAACCGCCACTAATAGCTCACGGATATGACTTTCGCTCTTCTGCATCCTACCAGTCCATATTGGGATAAGTCCGCTGCATATATTGAAGGTCGGCGAGGATAAAACCAAGATGCTCCGTATGCACCCCTTTTTTGCCTCCCGACTGGGTCCATTTGCTATCTGGGGTTTGGATATTCGCCTCGGCGAACGTTTCCCCTATGGTCTGCATACAGCTCGCTTTGACCGCTTCCATATCAGGAGCAATGCCATAGCTTGTCATTTCTTTTTCGAGTTCACCGAGGGTGAACAATTCCCCTAAATATGGCCATAAGTAATTCACTGCCTCTTGCATACGCTCATGGCTTTCCTCGGTACCCGCACCCAAACGCTTGGTCCATTCAGAGGAAAAGCGGAGATGGTATTGCGATTCCTTTAAGGATTTCGCGGCGATTGCGGCCAAGGTCTCATCGTTGCTGGCACAGAGTCCCTCTAAAAAGGGCTTGTGAAAGGCATCAAACAAAAACTGACGGGCGATCACATAAGCAAAATCTTTATTGGGCTGCTCAACCAAAAGCGTATTGCTATACTCATGCGGATAGCGCAAAAAGGCAATCTGATCTTCGGTTACTTCCTCGCCTTTGAGCTCAGCCGCATACTGAAAATAGTTGCGTACTTGTCCAAAAAGATCCAGTGAGATATTGGTGAGCGCTATATCCGTTTCGAGGCTAGGCCCGTGACCGCAGAGTTCCGAAAGTCGGTGCCCCAAAATCATGGAGTTATCGCCCAGAGATAAAATATATTGATAGAGTTGTTCTTTCATTACATATGGGTTAGCTCGTCCGGCAATTCATAAAAGGTAGGGTGGCGATAAGCCTTGTCTTTGGCTGGCTCAAACAATTCGCCATTTTCCGTTGGATTGGAGGCAACAATATGCTTGGTCTCCACTACCCAGATGCTCACCCCTTCTTCACGGCGAGTATAAACATCACGGGCATTTTCCATTGCCATCTTCGCATCTGCCGCATGCAAGCTTCCTGCATGACGATGCTCTAGTCCGTTTTTGCTACGGATAAATACTTCCCAAATGGGCCATTCATTCTTGCTCATCATCTATGCTTTAAGCGTTTACTTTTGCTGCTTGCTTTTCGGCATAAGCCATGGCTGCTTCACGTACCCAGGCACCATTGTCCCAAGCATTGTTGCGGGCTTCTAAACGTTCTTTATTACAAGGGCCATTGCCTTTGACCACATCCCAAAACTCCTCCCAGTCGATCTGTCCAAAGTCATAATGACCGCGCGCTTCGTTCCATTTTAGATCTGGATCAGGAATAGTGATACCGAGGATTTCCGCTTGCGGAACGGTGATATCGATAAACTGCTGCCGCAATTCATCATTGGTCTTACGCTTGATCTTCCACTTCATAGACTGCTCAGTATGAGTGGATTCTGCATCTGGAGGTCCAAACATCATTAGGCTCGGCCACCACCAGCGATTGAGCGAATCTTGCGCCAACTGTTTTTGCACTTCTGTACCATTGCAGAGGCTTAGCATGATTTCGTAGCCTTGACGCTGATGAAAGCTTTCTTCTTTACAGATCCTTACCATTGCTCTGGCATAAGGGCCATAAGAAGTACGTGTCAGCATCACCTGATTGATGAT
>JBCAWW010001034.1:0-2390 GCA_038534415.1 Bacteroidota bacterium
CCCGCCCCTAGTTTTGTATGCCAAATATGAGAAAGTTGAAGGCTTGCTGCCAGGCAACCCCATCACCATCAATGGGCTGAAAGTGGGCAAAGTCGGCAAGCTTGAATTAGATATGAAAGAAAAGGTCGCCGTTGCCCAATTGGAGTTTACCCGGGACCTCGAGATTCCCGACAATTCTTTAGCGGTTATTTATAGTACCGACCTTTTGGGCTCGAAGGGCGTGATGATTTTTCGTGCCGATTCTATTGATCCTTCTGATACTTATTTTAGCTCCGGACAAGAAATCATTGGGGAGCTGGAAACCGGACTTTCGGATCAAGTCTCTAGCTTGGTAGCAGCTCAGGGGACTTTCTGGAAGTACCTGCCAGCGATATTGCAGCCTTCCTCTGGCCCCGCTCATACTTGCATTGAGCCAAATACTATCGCCAGCCTCTATACTTTGGTCTGCGCCCAACGATAACCCAATTGCTTCGGTGCGACCTTCGATAAAGAGCGTATCTCTAAACACCCCACAATTATTGCTCATCTCTAGCCAGTAAGTACCGCCTTGCGTAACGCTCAACCCTGGTCCCGTGGACCCGTCGCTCCATAGATAAGAAGTCCCTCCTCCCGGTGCTTGCAAAAGGATAGTATCATCAACACAGAGGACAGAAGCTTGGCTTTGGAGCGACAAATCGCCCTGAGGCGTAAAACGGATCAAACTGGGATCATCCTCCATTGCGGTAGCAGGATCATCCGAAATCCGTTCCCCTCCCAGCATAAGGGGCAATTTTGACAAATGTGCATTGCTGCGGTATTCTCCCTCTGCTTGAGGATCGACACTAGCCCATAAGACAATCGAATCCGCTCCAATAAACAAGGAAGGACGCTCAATCTGCAAAATGTTGCCACCTATACCCATGATCGTATCATAGGAAAAGGAGACCGGTTCGATATCCGTAATCGTCAAATAAGGAGATAAGGTATCTCGAAGGTTTTCAAGCGAAAAGGAGCTACCACCATGATTTTGAAAGCGATACACGATCCTAACTTCTCCACAGGGTAACACATTTTGGGGCCTGATGCTCTTTTCAAATTTCACAAAGTAGGGACAGGCACAAGCGTCAGTCCAAGCTTGACTCGGCCCACCATCAAACTTAGTAACGGTGCCATTGAACTTATTGATCGTAAAGAGATTCCCTTCACTAGACCCTCCATTGCTTAAGCCATAGCCATATAATTGGGCCTCACCGTCAAATAAAATGGAGCCCATGCCCGAGGATTGATTGGTATTGAGGAAGTTAAAATCATTGACCTGTCCGCCCGATAAGCGTACCAATCTCTGGTCCAAGCGATTAAAGCCAAATATCGACCCGTACAAGGGATCATAAGCAAAATCATCGATTTGGACGTAGGCATTGCTATGCAAGGAGGAGGCTCCGGTCACAAAGTCAGGATGATTTAGGTCGATCCTAAAAAGCTGATCGTCATGCTGAGTCAAGGGGTCTCGCCCGATCACAAATAAACGTCTCCCTTGGGGCCCGATGGTACCCGCATAGTATTGCAGTGTCGTATCCAGATAGAGTGGCACCCCTAGGTTTTCGGTCTGGGCATCAGGGTAGATGCGGATCAATTCTCGGCTGTTACGATCAATCCCATAAATGTAGCCATCCGAAACACTATGCCCAGCGGCATCAATCTGACGATCGAGCCGGCCGATCAATTCGTAGGAAGACGCTTGATTGGCAGTATCAATGCGGAGGCGATATAAGTCTGAGTTTTTCGAAATACTCTGACTCATGATCATGTAGAGCCCCTCTTCCCCACAAGGAAAGGTCTGAGCATAAAGCTGAAATGGCAGGCTACTCCAAAAGAGTATCAATCCAATGATATGAACGGCCCTGCGACGCATGATCTATAAACTATCCACTGCTGGCTGATTGTTGGGTTTGTTGGCCTGTGTTTTTTTGCGGACTGGATTGCGATTGGATTCGATGGTCAAATCTTTGATCAATACGCGCACGAGTTCATCTTGCGGGAGCATGGTGATCTGACGGTTGCCATCTATTTTGTAATAGGCAAGGCCTTTGGTAGGATCAATGATTTCGATAAACTCATTGCCACCATACCAATCCAAAAACATCTTTTGGAGCTCTAGGGCCATTTTACCGCCTTGTAACTCCTCATTCCAAGGAGCCCATGATTCGTAGATAAAAATGCACGGCATGGCGATGACCTTCTCGTCTTCAAATTTGGGATAAAAGTTGAGCGTTGCTTCATGAGGGAGCTCGTCCAATTCATAGCGCACAGACTCATTGCCGCTACCTTGACGGACTAAGCCCTGCTTATTGAGGTCCCAGCAAGCTTCATAAAACTCCTTCTTAGCCATCCCCAATGACAGCCCTAAAAAC
>JBCAWW010001035.1:0-2388 GCA_038534415.1 Bacteroidota bacterium
GAAAATACTTACCATCATCAAATAACCATTATTCGACAATAAAGAAAAATCCTAATTTACGTCACGAAAATATGAACGGAATAATCGTAATCCTTGCCTGCCTCGAAAACTATTTCGATCACCACTTAATCCCCGATACAGAAGAAAATGACCAAAAGGCGGCAGATCTAAGTCTGTGAGATCTGATGAATAAAAATAACTATTATAACCAGAACCAACGGAAGGGTAAGACCACTTGCTTTGATTAGGGAAAGGGAAAAACTGGCACCATTCTGTAGCATTTCCCCCCATATCGTACAGTCCGTAAAGATTGGGATACTTCAACGCACAATGTCCAAGTTCATCAAATGAGTTGTTTCCGATAATAGCGGCCTCCTCTACATTGGGACTAAAGTATTTATCACGATATTTCCCTCCAAAAGCCACAAATCTCCATTCTTTCACATAGGGTAATCGGAATGCGTCCTTATCCTTAGTTTCCAACCGTTTGTTCAATACTTCCAAAAATTCTATACAATCTTCGTAAGAAATACCGGTAGCAGGTTTTTCAGGATGAGCAAAAGACCAACGTCTTTTGCCTAACACTTCTTCCCACAAAGCTTGGGTTACCAAAAACCGATTAACATAAATCCCATCATAAGGCAACTTGGATAATTCTGGGCTTCTTTCTTTGTCGCTCCACCCTGCAAAAACCATGTCATTTTCTAGTGTTCTGTCATCTTCAAATGGTTCAACTAAAACCATTTCAGCCTCAATTTCTTCAATTGTGGTAGGTGGTTTTCTATAATCATTCATAAAAACAGCTTGAATCATTCAAAGATATGAATTCAGTAGGTTACCAGCTACTATTACGATGAATATAAAGAAACATAAATCAGAGGGCGAGCATTATTTTGCCTTGCCCCAAACGTTCTGCGAAGCAGGTATGAAAAAATAAGAAATGGACCTGTTGGAGATTTCTCACCCTAAACTTGATTGGCATCTTGGAGATTTCTCACCCTAAAGGGATTCGAAATTGCGCGTTCCGCGCGGCGAAAAGCCCTAAAAATACTTCAGGCGCCCGGTGAGGGCGCCTGAGAAGCATCTTTTGACAAACTAACAAACTACTATTACTCTGATCTAATGTACGCAATTGTTGTGGGGGAGTTATAGTAGAATGGCAATCTTAACGATATTTTAACAATCACATTAATGATTGAGGCAGAAGGCATTAGCTAGCAGCATAGGGCATAAAATTTTGTTAACAAAACTACTGATCAACGCATTTTTCAATACATAACGAAATTTTCGTTGCATAATAAATATTTTCGCTATAGCTTTGGGGCATGGAACAATTAACCGCCAAAGAGGAGCAGCTCATGCAGCTACTCTGGAACCGAAAAAAGGCATTGGTGTCTGAACTATTAGAAGACTTTGACAATCCGAAACCACCGCATTCGACGGTTTCATCTATCGTGCGCAAGTTGGAGGACAAAGGCTATGTCGGACACAAAGCTTATGGCCGTACGCATGAATACTTTCCCATTGTAAGCAAGATGGCTTATAAAAAACTGGCCTTCGATCGCATGATCAGTGATTATTTCGAAGGCTCTTATAAGGAGGTTGTTTCTTTTATGGTCCAAGAGCAAGCGCTGAGCCCCGAACAACTCGCCGAAATCCAACAAATGATAGAAGAAGAGGAGCAGGAATCATGATCTACTATATTGTCTTTTTGCATCTGTGTTTATTGGCTTTCTATGGCTTATATCGCTGGCAATTTGAAAGTCTGCCCCATTTCAAGCTCAACCGCTTGTTTCTACTCAGTATTCCGGTCCTCTGTCTGCTGATCCCCTTGGCAGAATGGAGCGTTCCCGCAGGGATAGAAGATGAAATTTATAGTTGGACGCATGATTATTGGGAGCCAATCGAAGAGAGCCTAGCGTTCTCCGAAGGAAGCTCTCCCCAACACAAATCTCCAATTGACTGGCCCCAGATTATCCTCAGCATCTATGCCCTAGGTATGTTTTGGCACCTCCTCAAAAGCCTGCGTATTTGGCAGGTCGCATTTCAGGTATTACGCCATCAAGAAAACCAGCATAGCCTTCAAAAGGACCTCTATCTCAGTCCAGAGCTCGCTTTTAGTTGCACCTTCTTTCGCAAGATTTATCTCGGACAGGACTATCTGAGTTTGCCTGCGGCAGAACGCCAATATCTTCTTGCCCATGAGCAGGAACACGCAAGATTGGGGCATAGTTGGGATTTATTATTCCTGCATTTGTTCAAGATCATTGCTTGGTGCAATCCGCTGTCCCAAAAATTGATTTTGTCCGCCCAAAACATACACGAATTTCAAGCAGATCAGATTGCGGCTCCTACGCCCACTGACTTCTCACGATACACTAGATTATT
>JBCAWW010001036.1:0-2387 GCA_038534415.1 Bacteroidota bacterium
CACTATTGTTATTGTTGGCCTTGGCTTGGACTGCCTGTTCCGAGACGGAAAAAAAGCCAAAGACTAAGCCCAATATCCTCTTCATTATGTCCGATGATCATGCTTATCAGGCCATCAGTGCCTATAGTAATCATCTGATTGAAACCCCCAATATCGATCGTATTGCCAATGAAGGCATCTTGTTTAATAATGCCTGTGTGACCAATTCGATCTGTGCGCCTTCTCGTGCTACTATTTTGACGGGAAAGCATACCCACTTGCATGGGAAGATTGACAATCGGATGGCCTTTGATACGACCAATGTTACCTTCCCGCAATTGTTTCAGCAGGCAGGTTATCAGACGGCGATGTATGGCAAGCTACACTTTGGCAACAATCCTAAAGGGGTAGATGATTTTATGATCTTGCCGGGGCAGGGCAACTATCTCAACCCTAAATTTATCACGCCTGAGGGAGACAGTTCGATCACAGGTTATGTAACTGATATTATTACTGATCTGACTCTGGGATGGCTCAAAGAAAAACGTGATCCCAATAAGCCGTTTTTGATGATGTATTTGCACAAAGCGCCACATCGTCCATGGTGGCCAAGCCCTGAGAAGTTCCAAGAGTTTGCAAAAAAGACTTTTCCAGAGCCAGCTACCTTATTTGATGACTATGAAGGGCGCGGTACTGCAGCCAAGACTGCTGAAATGAATCTTTTGCATCATCTTCGTTATGGTCATGACTCTAAGATTCGTCCACAGACGATCTCCGAAATGGGGGGAGTAGAACCAGATGTGCCTCCTGTTGGTTGGGGGGGAATCGATGGTTTTACAGGACCGTTTTTGAATCGCGTCAATGCGGAGCAAAAAGCCATCTATGATCCGGTACTAGATTCTATCAACGATTGGTTCAAGGCAAATTGGCCGGGTCTGACAGACAAAGAAAAGATGCAATGGAAGTATCAGCGCTATATGCAGGATTATTTGGGCTGTATTTCATCCGTAGATGACAACGTAGGCCGAGTACTTGACTATTTGGACGAAAGCGGTCTTGCCGAAAATACCATCGTTATTTATACCTCAGATCAAGGATTTTACCTAGGCGAGCATGGTTGGTTTGATAAGCGCTTTATCTATGACGAATCCTTCAAAACTCCCTTGATGGTGCGTTGGCCAAACGAGATTAAGCCCGGAACTACTACTGAAGAGATGGTACAAAATCTCGATTTTGCGCAGACTTTTCTTGAGATGGCAGGAATCGCAGCGCCAGAAGATATGCAGGGGGAAAGTCTCATGCCGCTCTTGACTGGAGATACCGAGAAGTGGACGCGAAACTCAGTTTATTATCATTATTACGAATATCCAGCCGTGCATATGGTTAAGCGTCATTATGGGATTGTAACGATGGAGTATAAGATGGCTCATTTTTACAATGATGTAGATGAATGGGAGCTGTACGATCGGAAAAAAGATCCGCTCGAGCTCAACAATGTCTATGAGGATCCTGCTTACGCCGAGGTGGTGTCGGACCTTACGAGCCGCCTTGCGGAACTCCGAGTCAAGTACGGTGATTCGGAAGAGTTAGATCAGTATTATATCGATCTATACAAGAAGTAAAGGAAGGTGTCAAAATCTAATTAGCGGAGCCACAATACTTTTGTGGCTCCGCTAATTTTTTGTCATAGATGCGGACAACTGATACAAAATAGCCTCAACTGAGCGATTACTCAATTGAGGCTATTGGAATCTAGCGTTCGGCGAAGCCGCTACTGGAAGATCCGGACATAATCAACGATCATCTCCTGAGGGAAAGTCGTGGTTCCGTCAGGGTTGCCAGGCCAGTTCCCTCCAATCGCAATGTTAAATATGAAGTAAAATGGCTGGTTGAATGGGTAGGTGCTAATATTGTCTTTGCGGAAAGTCTTGAATGGAATATTGTCGATATACCAAGTGATGATATCACGATCCCAAACGATGCTATAAACGTGAAACTCATCAGAGAAGTCGCTTCCGACAAGCGTCCAACTAGCGCCACTTGATTTGTAACCATTGTCGTCATAGTGGACGGTACCGTGCGTGATATTGGGCTCATGACCGACGATCTCCATGATGTCGATTTCCCCACACATCGGCCAACTTACTTCGTCTATATTGCTGCCAAGCATCCAGATCGCAGGCCAAATACCTTGTCCTTTGGGCATGATCGCACGCGCATCAACACGACCGTATTGAAACTCTTTTTTGTCTTGAGTGATAATACGAGCAGATGTGTATTGGTTATTATCGTTGCGAGCAGTGATGGTCATACGGCCATCCTCAAGCTTGAGGTTAGAAACGTCATTGCTATAATCTTGCAATTCGTTGTTACCCCAGCCGCAAAGGCCTTTGTCGCAACCATCTCCA
>JBCAWW010001037.1:0-2385 GCA_038534415.1 Bacteroidota bacterium
CCAAACAGCACCCTCACTGGCAAAACCCTCGTTCGTCAAATGAACCTGGCAGGTATCGGCATCAGCGCCGGCTCAGCCTGTCATAGCGGCCAGCTCAGTCCTAGCCCTATCCTCAAAGCCATGGGCTATGAAGATTTTGAAACTTATGGCTTTGATCATGAGCAGGGGACTTTTTATGGCTACAAATCAGCTGAGTTTAAGCAGGTATTGGATGATCTGGATTTGACCGTTACCAGTGGGCATTATGGCTTTGCGCCTTTTCTCGACAAGTCGGATGATGAGCTCAAGCGCTTTGTAGATCAGTGTATCGAAGCGGCCAAAATCATCCAATCGCCTTATATCACTTGGCCTTGGATCGCGCCTGAACAACGCAATATGGAAACCTTCAAGTTGATGGCTGGCAAACTCAACCTGATCGGGGAGCAAGTAACAGCAGCAGGACTTGGCTTTGCTTATCACAATCATGGTTTCGAATTTGAAGATCACGATGGTAGCTGTGGGTATGACATCATCCTACGCGATACCGATCCCAATCTGGTCAAACTGCAACTGGATATGTATTGGGTGATGCACGCTGGTCGCACGACTCCCAAAGAACTGGTCAAACAACAGCCAGGTCGCATCGTGATGTGGCACATCAAAAATATGGACAAAGTGAGCCGCGACTATACCGAGTTGGGCAATGGCTCGATCAACTATCATGAGGTTTTGCCAGATCCCCAAGCCTCTGGCCTAGAGTACTTTTATATCGAGCAGGGCGGCAATTTTGCGACGAACTCCAAGCAAAGCGCTGCTGATAGCGCCGAATACTTCAAAAGTAATCTACAACAGTATCTCTAATCAGTTTGGTAAAACCGTAACGATAATACGCTTATAACGACTCATGGCCGGCCTTCCTTTATCCGTAACTTTGAGGATATAGTGGACGGTTTCTGCCTTTTCGACTTCTGGAGCCTGTATGTAATAAGTGTGGATATTTTCGGCCGCGCCGTTGGGGATTAAATCTTTGTATGAACCCTCTTCTGGATATTGAAACCACAAGAAGCTGAGATTGTCTCCATCCGGATCAGTTGAATTGCTTGCGTCTAGGGTAAATTTCTCCCCAGCCTTTAGCGTCAAAGTCGAGGGGTGCTGGAGCATCGGTAGCGGGGCATGATTGGCTTGAGCATAAGATTGGCGGCACCAATCCATCCGGGCGGCAAAATCATTTTGAAAATCGTCTCGCCAACGCCAAAGCGTTGCCTTATTGTCATTGAATTTTAGCGTATCTCTCTGGATATTACGGCCATATTCGCTAGCGATATAGGGAGAATATTTATCCTTGGCATTGGTCCAAATTGCTCTAGTTTCGGCTTCATATGGCACTCCAGAACCTCCTTTCTTTTGCTTTGCAAAATCAGGTTTATATAGCTCATAGCGCCCGCCCCAAGCGCCCCATTCAGGATGTTCAGAATCGTTTAAACCATTGTGGATCAAAGACAAAAATGCCGGCGTATCACCTTCCATACCCCAAGCGACATCTGGATATTGAGCACCGAGAGGACCATGTGCCTGTTGGATATTTTGAGCCAACCACGAATTGCTAATACTTTCATTATTTATCCCCTTGAAGTAGCCGTTGATCGCACTCCAAGTCGCACTACCATAGTGATCTCCGGGGCTGACGATATAAAAAAGAGCAGGAAAGTTTTTGCGAATCCAAACGCCGCTATCATCTTGATCTGAGATGGTATAGACCCTCAATTTGGCGATCATGCTTTGCGCCTCCTTCTGGGACTTAGTTGCCCGTATCTTGTGTAAGGCTTGCGCCAAAGTATTGACTCCGCCCCAAACCGATATCCAAAGCGGGCGCTCATCTTCTGCTTCCAGCTCTTGGATGATCCAATCCGAGCCCTCCGAATCCTTATCATCTCCTACCCCCAGCATACCATAAAGTGGCAGGCCTTTTTTTACTCGCTTTTGTAGCGCTGATTCAGAGGGAAATTGAGGATCATGTAACAATAAATTGGGCTGTACTTCGCCATAAGCATTGAGCACTTTGACGATAGACTCAGGCGCAATTTTTTCTTTTTGCCAACAAGAGGTCGTAGCGACGATGCCTTTGATATCAATTTCGTTGGCGTAGAGCAATAGACGCACCAGCGATTGAGTATCGTCTGGATCGGCTTCTATGTCGGTCAATATGATGACTCTATTTTTGACAGGAGATTGAGCAAAAAGGCTTGGGCCTAAAAAAATCCCCATAAAGAGACTGAGAACAACTATAGTTTTCATGAATCAAAGACTTAAAACGATTATGCTATTTTGCTGATGAGCTCATCAACAAAATAGCATATAAAAATAAAAGCCAAAGTTTACTCCTTTAAAGGGCCTTAATAGGCCCTT
>JBCAWW010001038.1:0-2375 GCA_038534415.1 Bacteroidota bacterium
GTCAAACCACCCGAAGCACTAAGTACTTCTACGTCAAACTCATTGTCCTTGGCCTGCAAGAAGTTGGAGTAAAACGAGCGACTCTCAGGCACGTAGTTGAGGCCTACTGTCAGACGATTGCCATAGGGATCTTCGAGATCCTCTTCGATCGGGATAAAGACAGAGTCTGGGTTTACAACGGTACGGTTAAACTTGAACCATGATCCCTTGAAGACGGGGTTTTCAGATTCGATCCGTACTTCGCCTTCAAACACCAAGAACTTCTCAGAGGCGTCTAGCTGTGTATTACCACGGAAGAAAATCCGCTCTGTGAGATAAAAGCCTTGGCTCTCTTGGATGATACCAGAAGCAATGGTGGTAGTATCGCTATTGACTTTGATATTGGCAAAGTCAATGTACTGTTTCTTGTCGTTGACCTCGATATAATCATATTTACCGCCACCTTCGTATTCGCTGCGAGAGTAGATCGAAACTGTCGCATCGTAGATGCGGTGCATCTTCGTCTCTTGATCCGCTTCGATGATCGCGCTTTCTAGTGGTTTGATGAGGCCCGATTCCTGCAGGATGACATTTTCCTCAAAAGGAGTGATCATCGCATCCGCGACAAAGATATTGGGAACCCCCACTACATTGATCTCACGAGAGTCAAGACTGTAGGAAGCGTTTTTTGCCTTGAAATTGAGGCTGTCTTGCTTCGGATCAATAGAGACAAAAATATTGTCTTTGAGATAGGAGCTCGTAGTCTCCAATTGCAACTCTCTGGAAAGGCGCTTATATGATCCCTTGGCCAATGAGGTTTTATATTGGTGAATAGGAAACTCTGCGGCTAAGTTGGCGACCTCTTTGGTCTCAAAGCTAGATTGGTGCCGCCTTACATCATATTTGATATTTACATCGGAGGCGATGAACTGATACTTTTCTGGATCATTTTCATCGATCACGATATAATCGCCTTTGCTGGTCTCAAAGTCCATATCGTGGAAGACGATACTATCGCTGACAACTTTGATCTCTCCCATCACCAGTTCGCCAGTCCCCACCATACCTTTTTCGGTGATCGATAGGGTACCGCTAAACTCTCCTTCGCCGTCAAAGACTTTTAGGGCTTCAAAGGTCGAGCTAACCTGTAATACACTATCCTTGGTGTACCATTTGTATCTAGCGGAGTTGGCTTCGACTTGAGGGAAGTAAACACCCCCACGATAGCCGCGACGCATATTGAAGTAATTGACATCTGCCATGACAGAGTCAAAGTGAAAGACAAACGAATCGCTACGGGCAACCGTTCCGAGGTACTCGACTTCCCCCGCACCTTGCAAACCGCTACCGTCTAGCTTGATGGTATTGTTAAACTTACCGTTGCCGTCATAGATCCTATGTCCATTGACCGGTGCTTCGGCTACAAAGCCTAGCGTACCGTCTTCCATCACCTGAAGCTCCTGTTTGAAGGAAGGGAAAATTTCCGAGGAGAAAAATTCACCCTCAAAGTGGAGATCAAGGCTATTGAAATCCTCTAAGCTATCCAGGACAAAAGGCTCAAGGGCAAAGTACATCTTATCTTTGCTGTACACCCCTCCTTCGATGTCTGGTTTGGCCCAATAGAGATAAGAGTTGCCGTAGCTATCAAAGACTGGGAAGTGGCGATTTTTCTCACGCTCCTGCCCACTTTTATTGCCCGGATCATCAATGTGAATGGCCCCTGTGATCCCTTCAAATACAGTATTTGAAAGTGCCTTTTCGAGTGGGGTGGGTTCGTAGCCTGGAGGAGGATTTCGCACCAAGACAAATCGCATCGAATCTATACTATCACAGATGATTTTGTAGCTTTCATAATCAAAGGTAAAAGCTGGACGGTCTTCGTCATTGCTATAAAAGTTGACCTTCCCGACCGCCAGGGCGCCGCCAAACTGCAATTGACGATCCTTCATAACAGTGACCGTTCCGTTGAGCGGAAGCACCCTCAAAAAGACCGAGTCACTCAAGGAGAATGGGAATACTCCTCGCATCTCAATGTTTTTGTCTTCAATGCGCATTACTGCGTGGGCGCTCGTATCTACCTTGTTGATCACCTGGATGGCATCGTAGTCCTTGCGATTACGAGCTGCTCTGGCCCAGTCATAAAGCTTTGGTAGAGGCGTGATCTGTTTGGTCTTCTTATCGTAGGTGATGAAACCTGAGCCTTCCAATCCCGGTAGTGTACGTTCGAGAGCAGTGGTTTGCTCTGGCAAATTATACTCCTCCGTAATGGAGGACGGAAATATCGGGATATCGGGATTTTTCACTAAGAGTCGCTTCGACCAATTTCGAAATATCCTGAAGTTCAATCCGATCGGGGCAATTTATCGCTACTCAGTCAAAAATCCCGATATCCCGAT
>JBCAWW010001039.1:0-2375 GCA_038534415.1 Bacteroidota bacterium
TGCAAATTCCTCCCGATTTTGAGCTTAGCCTTTTTGCAGAAGAGCCAGATATCATCAATCCGATCTCTATGGCATGGGACGAAAAAGGTCGCCTTTGGGTAATAGAGACAGTGGATTATCCCAATACCGTACGTGAAGAAGATGGCCAAGGGGATGATAGAATCAAAATCCTAGAAGACACCGACGGAGACGGGAGAGCAGATAAGTTCACCATCTTTGCAGACAAACTCAATATCCCTACTAGCCTAGTTTTTGCCATAGAGATCGGATTGATGATATCTGGCTCTTCTGCAAAAAGGCTAAGCTCAAAATCGGGAGGAATTTGCATCAGTTGTTGAGAAGCAGTAGCAGTAAGAGGCGCCTGCAATTGGGGGGCAGGATCACGTTTTTCATAATTAGGAATAACTGCCTCGCTATAGGTCAAAGTTGGTGTTTTGGGTAACTGACCCCAAAGATTTCTGACTCGATCTCCTACCGACCAGAGGATGGCATTTGCTAGTAATTTGTGAAACTGAGGCTGACGCCAAGTACTTTCATCATGGCCCGAAGCGGTATAGAATACGCGCCCTTTTTTATGGTTGCGCACCCAGGTCCAAGGCTCATGATGCTCTCCTTCAACTCGCTCCATAAGAACGGTACGATCTTCATTATGCTGACTGTGGACATAAGTTTCATCCCAGCTAGTAAAGCCTTCAAAGTCTTGCAAAACGGGGTGCGATTGAGCTGCTGGCAAAACGCTAGCTTGAAAAGTATCCGTACCATGCGACAAAAATTGTCCTCCCATCAAGTCCACTAATGCTTTTGAATTGCGAAAACACCAGCTCGCACTATGGATCGGTAAAAAACCATGTCCATCCCCAACATAGTTCAACAGCGCCTTAGCTTGCTTGGGGTCAATCGAATCGTGGTTGGCATAAAGCATCAAGGCATCATAGCGATATAGATTCTCTTCATTGAGAGACGCGAGCTCGTCGGTATAGGTAAAGTTGATGTTTTGTGGAGCTAGGGCTGAGGCTAAGATCGGGAGGTACTGCTCCGAATTGTGATGCTCTGAGGCATGGCCCAAGAATAGAACTTCGATCTTTCTGGGTTCATTGTCAGGGTATTGGGGGCGATTGGAATTACATGCCTGCAAGCAAAGTAATATCAACAATCCCAGCCAAATGGAAGCGTAGGGGCGATAGTAGTCCATATAATTATTGCTAGAGTAGAAATACAATATCAGAGATTCTGTAGACGAAGTCTCCTATTTTTGTGCAAATACTGACTGTATTTTGACATATAATTGGAAATAATGCTGATTTTGTACTAAATAAAAGCCTGTGAAAGAAGCCTTACATAAACCGCCCATCCCGCCAGATCAGAGCCTTGTGGTCAAATATCTGCTGGATCCGTATTTCGATCCTAATTGGCACTTTCATACGGAGTATCAGCTATTTACGGTCTTGGAGGGCAGTGGGACCCGTTTTGTGGGGGATAATATTGCGCCCTTTGAGGCTAAGGAGATTGTGTTGACGGGCCCCAACCTCCCTCATCTTTGGCGTTCGGATGAACGTTATTTCGCTGCCAATCAAGCCGAAGCTACCGCAGGGATTGTGATTTATTTTCGGGAGGAGATATTTGGATCCGCCTTTTTGGATCGCAAGGAGGGGCAAAAGATTCGTCATTTGTTGGCGTTGTCGAGACGAGGGATTTTGATTAGAGGCCGCTTCGCGGAACGCTTAATTGGGCTCAAAAGAGCAATGTTGAAAGCAGAAGGTTTTAGTCTGGTTTTGGCTCTATTGGAGATTTTGCATTTGATTTCGGAGGCAGCAGGATTGGAACCGATAGCCAGTATTGGGTATCAACCCACGCTGAGACCGATGGATAAAGAAAAGCTCAATCGAGTACAAAATTATATTTTCGAGCATTTTAGGTCGGGCTTGAATCTAGAAGAAGCTGCCAGTATCGCCAATATGAGTCCTTCAGCCTTTAGTCGATATTTTAAACAGCGGACTCACAAAAGGTTTTCTGACTTTGTCAGCGAGCTACGGATTGGCCATGCCTGCAAATTGTTGTTGCAAGACCAATGGTCGATCTCAGCTGTTGCCTATGAATCTGGCTTCAATACATTGTCCAATTTCAATCGACAGTTTAAATCGATCACGGGCAAAAGCCCAAGCGCGTATCGACAGACCTATGCGAAGTGGATAAACTAAAAAAAGCCCGACTCCATTAGAAGTCGGGCTTGAGGAAAACGGAGGTTAGTTTTAATTCACTTGTAGTTTAGTGGCGGATATTCTATTGCCTTGAGCATCATACATCACAACTTGATACAGCCCAGCAGGTAGAGCGCTGACATTGATTGTGATTGTTTCTCCACCGTATAGCATACT
>JBCAWW010001040.1:0-2373 GCA_038534415.1 Bacteroidota bacterium
GTCGGTCATGAATTTTTCCATAAATCGATAATTTTGATACGGATTATGAAATAATAATTCACATTTAATAACAAATTGACATCAAAATCATTCTATCACTCCAAGCATGAGCGTTTACCGAAAAATAATATGGAGATTGGGACGATGAAATCTAACGGGTCAATAATATGCCCGTCACATATTTGGAGTGGCGCGATTGCCGAAAGGGCAGATGTTGGGTAATCTGCTCAACCAAAGAGTCGTCGGCAGCCTCATATTTGATTTCGAGGATGAGGGCGGCATCGCGCATGGGTTCATTTAGCTCACCAGATCCCGAACTGAGCGTTCCCGAGTAGGGATAAAAACACATATCACGATCGATCGTAAGCCGAAAACGACCATCAAAAGACATGAGATAGGAACGCTGATAGGTATTGATCAAGCTAGGAACCAACAACGGAAATGAGGGATCTATCTGAGGCAATTCCTGACAAACCTGCTCAATATCCTCCATCCTGAAACCTGAGATCGCGTAGCTTTTTTTCGTTCCGAGTTCGTTGTGTTTTATTTTTTGTTCCAGCTTCGCAGAACGTATCTCTCGCAGGTCTTGACCGTACCAGCGAATGCGGTACTTTTTGCGTTGGTTGACTCCATAGATATTATCGTTCCAAGTAGTGAGTTGAGGCGTATCAAGGTAAATATTGTTGATCTGTCGATCAGGATAAAGCTCATAAAAAGCCGCCGGATGCAATTGCAAAAGTTGTTGCAGTGCTGCCGCGCTCATATGCTCAATCCTAAATTTGCGTTCGTACCTCATTCTTGTGTCAGCAATAAGCTATCGAGATCTAAAAACTGCCAATCCAAAAGGCCGTTTTCTTGCTCATAATCTAAGTACAAAATCCTATCCTTGGGCAATTGGGCTCTCTTTTCCAGATTAGGCTCGGTACTATTGTTGATCCCTGAAGCCAAAAACCAAATCCCATCCGTCGTCTGATGTTGATAAAACTTATCGCGCTGCCCAGCGTCCCCGGCGATTACCACGACTTGGACCCCTCTAGCCTGTACCTGCTGCAACAATGGATACACCACAAAACGAAATTGGGTCAAAGGCGCGCACTTATAGGGCAGCCATGAACCGCCCGCATTGCCTGCGGTTTGGGCATTCATATCGGGCTCTACATCTGTCCAGGTAAGATGATGGCTCAGCACAAACAAATGAGTCGCTTCGCTAATCGTATCGCAGACGTTTTGAATCATATCAAACTGATCGAGCCATTGGTCGCATTCGGTATCGCCTTTATAATTGGTATTGGTAACCAAAACGGTCATGCCCGGATAGTTTTGCACATAATGCAGTTCACGACCCGTCACTTCTCTGAGCCAATCATGATTACCGTTGCGGATATCGTGATTGCCATAAGCCCAAAGCGTATTGGGAGAAGCGAGGTCAAAGAGATCGTCTAAATAATCTAGAGTCTCACGTTTTTCGGTGGTTTCGGCACAGATATCTCCCCCCAGCCAAATATGCTCATAGCAATCTCGATTGAGGGTTTCTATCCGCTCATCCACTTTTTCGCGATTGCCTCCACGATAAATATGTCCTAAGAAAACAATGCCTTTTTTGTCCTTTGGCGGAGCTTGAGGCTTGGGAACGACGAGGGGTTTGGGTTCACAGGCCGAGAGGAGTATGCAAAACGCGAGGAGAGCAAAAATACTAAGATCCCAGACCTCCCTCCGCTCGTACGGGATGACTTGATGATTGAGTCTTTTCATATGGCTTCTACGGGCTTGCCCTTGATGAGTAGTTCTGAGCCTTGCTCGATCAGGTGAAGATATTTGCTACCCTCTGCGCTATAGTTTTGGACCCGAATTTTGGCGCCGCCATACTCGGGTTTCTTTTGATAAGCAGAAAAACCAATGTTGCAATTGTTGAGGATGATATTGCTTACCTCTACGCTTGACAAATCTTTGGAAGCGAGACCAATTCTCGCGCCATCGATCGTAGCCGAATGGATTTTGACGGTCGATTCTTCGCCTACACTAATGCCTTTGTCGCCGGGAAAATCGACCCTTGAGTCGTAGACATTGAGTTTGCTGCCAGAAAAATCCATGCCATCGTTTCCGGTACGGAGACAATAAAGATTACGAATTTCGCCTTCGCAAAAGTCCGCATCTAAGCCATCGGAAAACGTATGACTAATGATGGAGTTTTTGAGCGTGAAACGAGAGCGGATCAAATTGAGGGCATCTTCACAGTGATTGCGGGTAAAAAGGGCATGCTCAATGTGCACCTCAGACTCATAAAAAGTCACAGCTCCCGTCAATTTCCAATAGCCATCTTCCATACTGCCAAAGTTTTCAAAGCTCAAAAACTCCATCATTAGTCATACGTTT
>JBCAWW010001041.1:0-2366 GCA_038534415.1 Bacteroidota bacterium
TGAATATCTAAGTTCAAGATTCCACTAATTTTCATTTTTTGCAACCATTCTTAGATATTCACTGCCTCTACTCCCCCCAACTTTCACGATCAAGACTGCGATACTGGATGGCCTCGGCTACATGCTCGGGCAGGATGTTCTCTTTACCATAGAGATCCGCGATAGTACGAGCTACTTTGAGGATACGATCAAAGGCTCGCGCGGAGAGATCGAGCTTCTTCATGGCGATTTTGAGTAACATAAGCCCCTGTTTGTCCACCTTGCAGATTTGCCGCACCATATTGGCGGGCATCATGGCATTATTGTAGATATGGGGGTAGTCCGTAAAGCGCACCATTTGTCGGGCCCGGGCTTCGATGACGCGTTCGCGGATAGCGTCGCTACTCTCACCTGACTCAATCGAAGCTAGATCCTCAAAAGGTACGGTTCCGACTTCGATATGTAAGTCGATCCGGTCCATGAGTGGGCCAGAGATTTTGGAAAAATACTTTTGTACCGAACCGGGTGGGCACACACAATCTTTGGTGGGGTGCGTGTAGTAGCCGCACATGCAGGGTTGCGTTACCCTTTTGCAACTTAAGCCTTAAGATCAAAAAACCACTTCATTGGGCTTATCCAAAGCAATTGAAGACCGTAGGGGATCATTTGCGGAAAGTAAGACTCGATAGAGGGTTATGGCAAGTTCATGTAGCTCAGAAGATAGGAGTAACAGAGAATTCTATTATGAAGTGGGAGAATAATATCTCAAAGCCCAAGATTATGCATTGGCCAGATATTGTTCGTTTTCTTGGTTACGATCCAGAGATTGAAGAAGGTAATTCACTTGCAGTCTGCTTGAGAAACTACCGCAGACTACACGGACTATCTCGAAGGAAACTCGCTCCGCTTATTGGAGTGGATGAGACAACTGTCCTATGGTGGGAAAGAGGAACAGCGGTTAAGCTGAAACGAAGTCATGAACGCTTACTTTCCTTTTTTGAGCAGGAAGGTATAGAGAATGTCGAGATCCCTCTTTTTCGGCGCAATCCTGAAAGTACAGGATGACTTTCATTGGGACGTTTTGATGCTGACGAATCATAGTCTATGCACCCCAGTTCTCTCTGTCCAAACTCCGATATTGAATAGCTTCAGCCACATGCTCTGGGAGAATATTTTCCTTATTGCAAAGGTCCGCGATTGTTCTAGCTACTTTCAGAATATGATTAAAGGCATGGACCGAGAGATTGAGTTTTCTCATTGCAATTTTAAGTAACATCAATCCCTGTTTATCTACTTTGCAGATATCTCGTACTATATCTTTCGGGATCATACTATTACTTTTAATATCAGGATATTCTGTAAAGCGTACAATTTGCCGGGCGCGGGCCATGACGACACGTTCTCGAATTGAAGCGCTAGTTTCTCCGGATTCCAGTAAGGAGACGTCCTCAAGAAGCATCGGTCTTACCTCTACATGGATATCAAATGCATCCATGAATGTATCAGGTATACTTGCGAAATATTTTTGGATAGATTCCGAAGAGCAGTTACACTCATTCTTTCTAAAGGGATGAGTTGAATAACCACATATACATGGATTACTGGAAGCAAGAAGGAAAAAGTGCGCAGGGTATGTTACTAGCGTTCCTTCTGTAGAAATAGAAGTCTGTCTATTGATAAATGATTGGTATAACAACTGTAACCCTGCTGATTTAAACTCTGGTAATTCTTCAAGAAAGAGTACTCCATTGTGAGCTAAACTAGGTTCACCTATAGAATTACTGTCTCCTACAACTAGCTTGATATCACTACTTGAATGATGGATCGCTCTGAAAGGACGATGAGCAATTAATGAGCTATTGCTATGTAATTTACCTGCTACTGAATGAATCTTAGTTGTTTGAAGAGCTTCATCTAATGAGAGAGGTGGTAGAATGGAAGAGAACCTTTGGGCCAACATTGTCTTTCCTGATCCTGGAGGTCCAACTAAAATAGTGTTATGGCCGCCAGCTGCTGCCACCTCCAAAGCTCGCTTCTCATTTTCATATCCCTTGATATCAATAAAATCGGTAGGATAAATCTCTTGATTACCTTGAAAAATTAATCTGGTATTCCGCTTTAGGGGCTTAATAGTTTGCGTGCCTTTGAAGAAAGCAACAGCTTCAGATAAGTGAACTACTGGGATTACCTCTAATTGATTAACAATCGCAGCTTCGCTTGCATTTGCTTTAGGAATGACAATTCCTTTGAATCCCTTCTTTCTTGCCATAATTGCCATAGGCAGTATACCCTTCAAGGGACGCAAAGATCCATCAAACGATAGTTCTCCCATAATGATATATTGACTAATTTCCGTCGCATCCATATTCTCATCGGCTGCTAAAATG
>JBCAWW010001042.1:0-2366 GCA_038534415.1 Bacteroidota bacterium
CTTTGGGCGCTAGGTCTGATTCGATGTCAGTTTCAAACCCGTACTTATATTTTTGTTCAGTAACCTCCTGTATGATTTGCTCACTTTCGGAGAGAACTTCCGGCTCTTTTAAAAGGTCCGACATAGGTTATATTTATTTAGACTTAATCCAGATAAGGAACCAAAATAAAATGCGTAATGTTTAAGACCACGCATTTTATCTTCGACAAATTTCGTAAAAATTAGCTTCATTCCAATAATTACTACCTAAAATTAGGTAGAATGTTTGGGATCAGCCTATGATTTTTACTTATACAATGATTGACGCAATTTATATACAGAAATGTCTATTGGTTCTGTTGCGTCTCGAACACCTTGGGTGCATCAAAGTTTTTGGCAGCTGAACCCTTGCGAACGATCTCGATATGTTTGATGGTATCTCTCATCGCGATCTGCATTGCCACGGCTAGGGAGGCGCTATCAGCAGTATAGCCAAAGACATTATAGCCTCCATCCAAAAAGGGAGTAGGCGCGAGGGTAAAATAAAATTGGCTTCCATTTGTGTTGGGACCGGCATTGGCCATGGCCAGGGTACCGGCTACATTGTGTTTGAGGTCTGGATTGATTTCTTGACGAAATTTATATCCAGGACCGCCCATTCCATTGGCTTGGGGGTCTCCGCCTTGGATGACAAAGCCTGGCTCGACTCGGTGAAAAGTGAGACCATCATAAAATCCTTTGCCTTCTCCGGCATTATGCGTGATGGTTCCTTCGGCCAAGCCGACAAAATTGGCTACCGTCAAAGGCGCTTTTTCAAATTCTAAGCGGCTGACAATATCTCCTTTTGTAGTCTCCATGATCGCATATAAACCCTCTCCTTGTTCTGGAAGACGGTCTGGCTGACAAGCGATGAAAAACAAAAGGGCAATGATGGGAAGTAGTTTCTTCATGAGTACCTTATTTGAGGCAAAACTAGCTAATTGCCCATAAAAAAGAAACCGCTCCCTGAGGAGCGGTCCAAACCCAAACAAACACCATGAAAATTCTTTATGATCTAGCCATCGAAGGCGTGATACATTGCTATTTAAGGAAGATCTTCAATTGAGCGGATCTCGTTGCGAAAGTAATTGAATTGATAACTATTTCTCAGACCAGGAAACTCTTTTAAAAGCTTCTGTACCTCTTCCGGATTTAGGCTACGTAAAGCACCACTTTGAGTGTTTCGTATATTCCAATCTTCTCCTATTTTTTGTATGCGGTACATTGTCCTATTGTTCAATTAACGGTACGTCGGTAGTATTGCAAATCTTTTGCCGAAATGATCCCCAGAACGGGCCAAAAAATTGAACGGTCATTCCTCTTGACTGAAAGGTCTGCCTAACGGTGTGAATGGTTAAAATTACCGAAAATTGGTTTTCATTCATGATGGATATTGCGCTAGGAATTTAGTTATATGTGTAAATAAATGTCTATGCATCTAATTTAAGACTGGCCAAGATCGCTCTTCTCTAAGGTTCTGATAATTTTCCAATGGCATTTGAATCATCATCTGAGATTTCTCCTCATCAAGCCAAGCCAATACTTCCAGCAGTTTTGCTTTATCCATGGCCGTACATCCGGCTGTGCCGCCAGCTTTTTTGCCTCCTTTGGTATTCCAAACATGCAAAAATATGCAAGAGCCTGCTTTAGGAGTGGGGGCTGGGAAGTTGTGCTCCACAAATACTCCCCACTCATACAAATCATCCTTGCGCCTCATATGATCAGTACTACTCCAGTCCGCAACTACCTCTCCTTCCTCCAAAATTTGATTGTAGTATTCTGAACTCACGTCCTCTATACACATGGTTTGAGGCGTTATGGGCCAATAGGGATACTTCATCCAACTTGCTTCTTGATTGGCCGCATACCCAAAGGCAGTACCCAGTTGGAAAACGCCTGCTGGGGATTTGAGATCACCTTCTTTTTTTATCGGCCCGCCGAACGCTTGTAATGCTGTCTCTTGGACCGCCCAACCTAAGCCATTTTTGCCAACCACTATTGGGATAGGGCTACCACTGGCTTCCCAACTACCCTCACTCCCTTCAAAGCATTGCAGTGAGCCATTGAATTGGTCCCAAGCAGAGGTAGTGATTACTAGCAGCTGGGTTTTAGGCGAGACCTCTTGTTCCAATTTGCCTTCTAGAGCAGATACTTGAACTTCTTCGGTCTTCTTCTCCGCGCTATTTGAGGGAGTTTGACAAGCTGATAAAGCAAAGAAAAGCAAGAGTATAATACTGGCAAACGAATTATTCATATACCAATATAATCGCCTTAGCTAGGAGTGGCAAAAAAAATAGCTAGGCGTTTGCCGCTTGTAAAAACTCCAAAAAGGGATAAGAGCGAGCAGC
>JBCAWW010001043.1:0-2365 GCA_038534415.1 Bacteroidota bacterium
TATCCGCGTCAAAGAGACCACAAGCTAAAAACATAAAAGAATAAGGGGAGCGCATAAAGGGTTCCCTTTTTTCTTTGACTTTTATGCGTACACCTACGGTGAACGCTTAGTTTTTGGTCTCTTTGACGCGGATATCTCCCAAGAGCACATCCCAAAACTCGATGGTACGGCCTCCGATCTGGGTACTTTTGCGTTCGACATAGACCGTAATGTCTTTTTTGGTAGTATCCATATATTTCAAGCCTTCCTTGGTTACCCCTTCAAAGCGTTGGTAGATGGTAATCACCCCTACGTAGCGTCCATCTGGCTGTAATTCGAGGTCAGAGATATATTGGATCTTGAACCATCGGATACTAACCTGATCATAATTGAGGGCCATCAAGCGTTCGCAATAGCGACGGGGACCAAAGTATTGAATCTCTTCACGATAGAGAGAAGAAACGCCAATTTCGGCATCGTCGGCAAAGAGTTCAACCGCTCTATCGATAACCCGATCTGCTTCGGAGAAAGGCGTGTCTTTGTCGCCAATAATGCTAATATAGGTACTCAGATCCCGGACTTTTTCCATTGCGAGGGAGTCGATGGCACGTTTACGCTCAGGCGAAATATCAGCCTGCGCAAACAAGGCGGTGCTACTCATAGCCCCCCAAAGCAGCAATACAGCAGTTAGTATTCTCATTGTTTTATCAATTCAAGTTCTTTGATTCTTCCGTTTGCGTCTAAAACGACATTGCGTACGCGATTGGTATTGTTGCCGGTGTCTTTGAGGTAATTGAGGTATTTGCGGATCGTCGTTGGGCGATCATAATCTAGGGTGCTACCACTTTGACTGATCACAATCAGGACGGGCGTTCTTTCAGAACTAAACATCCGCATCATTTCATCAATCTTGGCATTGGCGATTGCTTCATTGCCTGCATTGGAGATATCCCCAAACAATTGATCCACCCTCGGGCCCAGGTTTTGGCTGGCGGCTTCTGCCGCAGCGGCAGCCTCAGCAGCTTCTTTTTCGCGTTCGAGGCGCTCACGCTCTTGTACTAGGTGATATTCAGCCTTCCGAATAGCCACTAAAACCTCTGCATCATCTTTGTACTTTTCTTTTAAGGCATCCAATCGATCTTGGTAGCTATTGATATCGCCCAAGCCACCGCAAACAGCAGCCGCAATATTGGCAATCTCTTTCATCGCCTGATCCTTTTGTTTGGCAGCCAAGGCTTCTTGGCGGGCCATTTCTTCCGCGAGTTCTTTTTTCTTTCTACAGCCAACAGAGCCAAAAGCAAGGGTGGTAGCAAGCAGCATGATCATCATGCGATAAGTCCAATGGGCAGTCCACTTCATAGGGAAAGGTCTTGTAGTATAATAATGAGAGTTGAAATTGGAAATTATCAGAAATTAAGGATTTCCAATTGCTTTATTCCAATTTCAAATCTCTAATTATGAATAATAACGTTTGCAGGGGGAGCGATATTTTTAAAATAAGCGTTCGTAATACTCTCTTGCCATCCGATTGGAGTCAAAAAAGGGCACCACTTCCCGCATGCTATTCTTGACGATCTTCATCCATTCGGCGGGTTTTTCATAATAGGTCGGGATAATCTCCGTCGTCAAGATGCGCATCAAGTTGTGATAATCTTGATTGTCCTGAATTTCTGCGGCCTGAGTGGCATCAGCCAATGGCAATACAAAGGCGTTATGTCCATGCTTTTCAAACTCAGGGATCCAACCATCATTGACAGAGAAGTTGACCGAGCCGTTCATCGCAGCGGTCATCCCACTCGTACCGGAGGCTTCCATCGGGCGGCGCGGAGTATTGAGCCAGACATCTGAGCCTTTTTTGAGTGCCATCGAAAGATCCATTTCGTAGCCAGTAACCACAGCAGAGGTATGGCTTAGGCGTGTCATTTGGATCAAGCGATTGAATAGGTCAACTGCATAATCATCCTTAGGATAAGGCTTTCCGGCCCAGATTACTTGGATAGGCTGTTCTGCCCGATTGAGCAATTGATAAAAGCGCGTCAAATCACGCATGATCAAATCGGCGCGCTTATAGGCAGCAAATCTTCTCGCCCAGACAATAGTCAATAAATCGGGATCGAGGATTTTACCGGTTTGGTCCGCGACGATTTCGAAGAGGTCTTTTTTCATTTCTCTTTTCCGCTCGCGGAACGCTCCGTCATCATCTGCGTCTAGGGCAGCTTTAAGGCCTTTATCTTGCCAAAACTCTTGATTTTGCGAATTGGTAATGCCAATAATCTCTGGCTTAGGTTCCACGTGCTGCCACATATCATTGGATACTTTGGCGTGCAATTGTGATACTCCATTGGCTTTATTGGCCATACGCAAAGCAGCCGGCGTATAACCAAAC
>JBCAWW010001044.1:0-2364 GCA_038534415.1 Bacteroidota bacterium
TCCGGCCCGAATCGCTGGCCTTTCTGGAGCAATATATCAACAACCCCTCTCCGACTGGCTTTGAAAGCAGCGGGCAAAAACTCTGGCTGGAATACATCAAGCCATATATAGACACCTACGAGGTAGACGCCTATGGCTCTGTTTTTGGCATTATCAACCCCGGCAAAGACTATAAAGTAGTCATCGAGGCCCATGCTGATGAAATCTCATGGTTTGTCAATTATATCAACGAAGACGGTTTCATTTCGCTCATTCGAAATGGCGGGTCTGACCATCAAATTGCGCCTTCTAAACGAGTCAACATCCATACTGCCAATGGCATCGTCAAGGCAGTCTTTGGCTGGCCTGCGATCCACACCCGTCGCGGCGACAAAGAACAAAACCCTACGCTCAAAAATATCTTCTTAGACTGTGGCTGTCGCTCCAAAAAGGAAGTCAAAGAGCTAGGTATCGAAGTAGGATGCGTGGTCACTTATGAAGACGAATTTATGGTGCTCAACGATCAGTTTTACGTCGGAAGAGCGCTTGACAATCGCGTAGGTGGCTTTATGATCGCCGAGGTAGCCCGGATGATCAAAGAAAACAAGATCGAGCTTCCTTATAGCCTATATGTGGTCAATGCGGTGCAGGAGGAGATTGGATTACGTGGCGCACAAATGGTCGCAGAACGCATTCAGCCGGATGTCGCCATAATTACAGACGTTACCCATGACACCCACACCCCCATGATCGACAAGCTGACCAAAGGCGATGTCAAAGCGGGTGATGGGCCTTCCCTAACCGTTGGGCCTGCGGTCCACAATAACCTTTTGAAGCTGATTCGCCAAGCCGCTGATGGCAACGAAATTCCTTATCAGATGGAAGCAGCCTCTCGTTCGACAGGTACAGACACCGATGCCTTTGCCTACTCCAATCAGGGGGTTCCTTCGGCCTTGATTTCTCTGCCGCTGCGCTATATGCATACCACAGTCGAAATGACTCATCAAGACGATGTGGCCAATGTCATCAAACTGATCTACGAAAGCTTACAACTCATTGAGGACGGACACGATTTTCGTTATCTCAAATAGGATTGGGATCACCGCTGCGCGGAACGCTTCTCTCTATTGCCCTTGGGCTTTGAAAGACATTTTGTTTCCTGCTTCGCAGAACGATTCTCAACCCAACAGTATAAAAAAACACGAGCCCACTCTAGCGAGTGGGCTCGTTCGTTAAAGATAAATAAGTTTTACGCGTGAGAACGTTGTTTTTCTTTGTGTCTTTTGATCTGTTTTTTCATTTTCTCTGAAGCAAGATCCATCGCCTCTTCAAAAGTTGAGCCTGCTTCGCTAGATACGAGGGTGTCGCCAGGGACCTTAACGAGAATTTCTACCAGCTTGTCCGATCCTTTCACTTCTTTTTGAAGCTTCAAAATCACCTTACCATCCACTATCCGATCGTAAAATTGGTCAAACTTATCGCATTTCTTCTGCACATAGTCTTTCAAACGAGTCGCTGCGGTAAAGTGGATGGATTGAATGGTAACTTTCATATTACTTAGATTTATGGTTCTGCGCACGGGGGTGCGCCTGATGGAATACTTTCTTGAGCTTAGCTATCGAATTATGCGTATAGACCTGAGTGGCCGCTAAGCTACTG
Source organism: Bacteroidota bacterium (assembly GCA_038534415.1). Classification (GTDB taxonomy): domain Bacteria; phylum Bacteroidota; class Bacteroidia; order J057; family J057; genus JBCAWW01. Next base: position 1,639 of record JBCAWW010001044.1, read on the forward strand.
TGTCCGAGTAGTTCTTTGATTGCATTGAGATCGGCTCCATTATCCAATAAATGGGTAGCGAAACTGTGGCGCAATACATGTGGACTTTTTTGCTGCAAAGAACTGACCTGCTCTAGATATTTACGCACAACTCTATAGAGCAGTTGCGGATAAATCGCATTTCCGTCCCCTCTGATAAACAGTCCTGCATCTAGGTTTAGACCAGTCGCCTCAACCTCAAGTAGATAGCCTTGTAAAGCGGCCGCTACATGATGTCCATAAGGCACGATCCGCTCCTTATTTCCTTTTCCGCTCACGCGAACGCTTCGGTTGAAAATATCTAAATCTCCTGCCTTTAGTTTCACGATTTCACTGCGGCGAAGGCCACATCCATATAGCAGTTCCAGCATAGCTCGATCCCGCTTACCTTCAAAGGTTTGGGGAAAGTCTAGCTTATCAAATAGATATTCGGTCTCCTGCTCTTTGAGATAAGCCGGAAGCTTTCGCTCAAAGCGAGGCATTTTGACTCTTTTGGCAGGATTGGCTTCGATCAGTTTCTCTCTCTGGAGATATCGAAAGAAGCGCTTAGCGCTTGAGAGTTTACGCGCAACGCTTCTCGCCTTGAGGCCTTCATTCATCAAGGCCCCCATCCAGGCTCGCAAGTGCTTATGGCTAATCTTAGTGAGATCTTCTCCTCCAAATAGATCAAACTCATATTCCTCTTCGAGAAAGCTTGCCAAATGATGG
>JBCAWW010001045.1:0-2362 GCA_038534415.1 Bacteroidota bacterium
ATTGACTACTGGTTCCCAGAACGCTTTGGGATGATCTATGTCTTGCTCTATTCATTGCCTTTTCCGATCGACCAACTTCCCTTTATGGATTGGTTAGGCGTAGTGACCAAAGCGTTCTGGGAACCAGTAGTCAATTTTGTCGGCAAAAATCTATTGGGACTATCAGAATTGGTAGATCAGCAGGGTGGTAGTGGAGATACTACCTACAATTATGTCCATCTGTTGACCCTCTTTGGCGTCAGTCTGATAGGTACTGTCATTTGGTCGATTCTAGATCGTAAGCGCACCTCCTACCAAGAACTGTTTTATTATTTCTACGCCTATCTCCGCTACTATTTGGCCGTCGTCTTGATGCTATATGGCTTTGTCAAAATCTTTAAAACGCAATTTCCCTTTCCGGGCTTGATGCGTCTTAGCGAGCCACTAGGCGATTTTTCTCCCATGGGATTGCTCTGGACTTTTATGGGCTATTCGGAGCCTTACAACTGGTTTACGGGCTTTGGCGAAGCATTGGGGGGCTTTTTGCTTTTCTTTCGCCGGACCACTACCCTAGGCTCTCTCGTGATCATTGCCGTCATGTCCAATGTGGTGGTCCTCAACTTTAGCTATGATGTCCCTGTCAAGTTATTTTCGCTGCATCTACTGGGCTTTGCCATCATCTTGATGCTACTAGATTGGCGAAGGTTGTGGAATGTCTTGTTGATGAATAAGACCTCTCTAGCCGTAGACTTACCTCAGGCTGAGCTCAACCCCAATGGTCAAAAAGCCATTCGAATCATCAAGTTTTTGCTCATCGGATGGATCATGTTTGGCAATATTTCGGATGGGATGCAAAACGTCAAAAAATGGGGCGACAAAAGACCCAAACCCGATATGTACGGGCTTTATGAAGTAGAGACTTTTGTCAAAAATGGCGACACCCTAGCTCCCCTCATCACTGACTCTAGCCGCTGGCATTACTTGGCGATAGATCGGCCCAATATGGTGATGCTCAAGACGATGACCCGAAAGCTAAGCTATCTCCAAATGGAAACCGATAGTGTCGAGAATCTATTTCGTTGGAACCGCTACGGCGACACTACCAATGTTTATAATATGCGCTTCTCGCGCAACGATAGTATCTTACTAAGCCTAGCAGGCATTTACCAAGAGGATACTTTGGCCATGACCTTTAAACGCATCGATCCCAAGGAGTTTCTCCTCGTCAATCGTGGCTTTCATTGGGTCAATGAGTTTCCCTTCAATCGATAATACATGAACAGATTAGAAAAAACGGTCCGCAAACTGCAAAAATATCCCAACTGGGTCCTTTCGTGGGCCATTGGCCGACAAGTACGATTTGTGGGCACAGCGGGGATCAAATTTGAAGCCTTTAGCACCGAAAAAGTCGTCCTATACCTCCCCAATCGCGGCAAAGTCCGCAATCATATTGGCCAAATTCACGCCGCAGCCATGGTACTATTGGTCGAAACGGCTACCGGTATGATCACCGGCATCAATCTGCCAGACGACAAGCTCCCATTGATGAAAAAGCTCGAAACCAAATTCATTAAGCGTTCCCAAGGGGGCATGCGAGTCGAAGCATGGTTGAGTGAGGAACAAAAGCAAAAGATGCAAAGCGAGGCAAAGGGAGACATACTGGTCAACTATAAGATCTCAGACGAAAGCGGCGAGCCTCCTATCGTCGGCGATTACCACTGGGCTTGGATCCCCAAAAAAAAGAGGTAATTCCAACCTCCAGCCCCATATAGAGTCTTTTATATACACAACAACTTAATTATCAAGTTTATGAGAGATTATTTGTATGTAGGCATGGCTGGTCATATTTGTAAGATCGATCCTCAAAACGGTAAAGAGGTCTGGCGGACAAAGATTGGTAAAAACTATCCCGTCCAGTTTATTCACCATAACAAACAAATCATCGCCACAGTCATGGGCGTAGTGACCTCAGTCGATGCTAAAACGGGCACTATACTTTGGCAAAACGAGTTGAAAAAGCTCGGTTATTCAGTTTCTTCGATGGTGATCGGCGACAAAAATCTCTACACCCAAGTTTCAAACAGTGGCATGTAAGTAATTTCCACACACTAATATTAGCCTTGTATGTTTCATACAGGGCTTTTTTTTATGATATCCAGAGCCCCCCCCCCTGCTTTATCCCTTGCTTATAGGGGTAAATACCTACACAGAAATATTGAGGGTTTTCGCGGCCGATTTTGGGCATTTATGACGTTGAGTCCAGCCAATGGAAAGCAGACCTTAGACTCAACAATCACGACAAACCTATGAAATCTCCCAAAATCACTGTCCAGATTTCCGATGGTACCATCGAGCCTGCTTTGCAAGAACAAATGTGGCAACT
>JBCAWW010001046.1:0-2348 GCA_038534415.1 Bacteroidota bacterium
ATTTTGCTCCAGAGTTAGAACTCTCTCTCAGAGTGGGTAAATTGGTGGGTGGGTATGAGTTTGTATCAACGAAGCTTCGGCTTTCGGATTTTTGGGGTGAAGAGTGAGGAAAACTAAAGCTTGGGCTAAAGGCAGGGATTTATTTATCTTGAACTTCCTCCAATACCTAATCTCTACGACATGCCTACTAACAACAACCGTCGCAAATTTATCGGTAATAGCCTCAAAACCATGGCCCTCCTGCCATTGGCTAGCCCTCTCTTACAGTCATGCAATGCGCCAGGAAGCAAAGAGGAAAGCGTTCCACAAGGTGATAAAAAACTCAATATCCTGATCCTTGGAGGGACAAGCTTTTTGGGGCCACACCAGATCGCTTATGCTTTAGAAAGGGGACATAAAATCAGCACCTTTACGCGCGGAAAGACCAAGCCTTCGATTTATACGGATTTGTTTGAGCAAGTCGAATCCTTAGTAGGAGATCGGGCCGATAATCTGGAAGCCCTCAAAAACCGCAAATGGGATGCTGTGATAGACAACTCAGGGCGCAGAGTGGAGTGGACGGAAGCGACGGCTAAACTCCTCAAAGACAATGTTGACACCTATCTATACACTTCTTCGACGGGGGTATTTTATCCATATTTGACGGATAGCATCAAGGAGGATCATCCTTTGGTGTTGGAGATGCCAACTGATTTGGAAGATGAAGAGATGAAATTGGAGTACGGCTATGGCGTGATGAAGGCCAATTCCGAAATAGCGGCTAAAGAGCATTTTGGGGCCGACCGGACCATAATTGTCCGCCCAACCTATATGGTGGGACCCGCAGACAAAACCGATCGCTTTATACATTGGCCCATTCGTCTCAGTAAAGGGGGCGAAGTTTTGGTGCCCGGCAAGGCAGACGATCCGGTGCAAATAGCAGATGTACGTGATATTGCCGAGTGGATGATTCGGTTGATTGAGGATAAGGCCGTCGGTACTTATAATGCGGCCGGGCCGAACGCTCAGACCGGAATCCTAGATTTTGTTACCGAAGCGCAAAGTGTTTTTGAGGCTGAAAATCAACTGGTCTTGGTAGATGATTATGAGTTTCTGAAGGCACAAAATATCTATTATATCGTGCCTTGGATCATGCCTGAGGGTAACAATTGGGCTTCTTCACGTATTAACAATCAACACGCCATTGCCAATGGCTTGACCTTTAGACCTTTGGTCGAGACAATGAAGGATACCCACGCTTGGTGGTACAGTGAGGCAGTGCCCGCCGAAAAGCGAGAAGCTTATGAGGCGAATCCTGAAGGTGTGTTGGCAAGAGAGGCTGAGATATTGGCTGCTTGGAAAACAAGAGTTTGATTTATATGCGTTACCTACTCCTACTTATTTGTTCCATGGTTTGCTTAGGCTGCAGTCAGAGCATAGCTCAAGACTACAACAAAGGACGGACCCCTCAACAGGTATCTGACGACGTGTTTGCCGGTAGAGTAGACGCAGACGAAGAGCCTAAACAAAGTTTAGCTGAGGATATGTGCGAATGCTTTGCTAATCAGGATTGGTCCCCTTTGCGGAGTACTGATTTGGTAGCGGATTATCAGCAAATCCGTGATCTACTCCGTAATATCAATCATTGTGAGATTTTGGTAACGATTGAGCGTCCCGGCTACGAATTTAATTTCAAGAGTAGGGATTCTGTACTAGCAATCGCCAAGCAACTCTGTGCTGCTGAATATCAAAAAATACAAGTTCTGGTGAACTTATATCCGCGTGCCCATGATCTCAAAGTACAGGCGGACGCAGTGGACCAAGATGCGTCCTTTACGTATGAACCTGCTTATCCACGCGAAGAATTATTATCCGAGCCCAAGGATCTTACCAATGATCACAGTCGTAAATTGCTCACCCACATCAATAGTTTAGCCAATAATTATCGAGTAAAATCGCTCTATTTGGGCTATAATGAACGCTATACATGTGGTGTGAAAATAATTCTAAATGACGATTCCCCGCCAGTAGCTGATATCCAAAACGAACTCTATAAGCTCAAAGGGCAGAAAAGTGGCTATATGAATACGATGTATTATCAAGGGGAAATGCTATCCTATATTGTGCGTTCGGCGGGGCCGAACCAAGAAATGAACACCTACAATATGGATAGCCTACGCACTCGTTATCAAAGACAATACAGCTATATCGAGCAGGAATATGGAGAGGATAAAATTGTAGGGGTCTACTTATTTTTGCGCGCCTTTGAAAATCGTATCTATCCCTCGAGCAACCTGATGGTAATTTATGAGGGAGAAGACGGAATATATGAACAAAATTCCGTTTCTTTTCCCCTTTGGAGATGTATT
>JBCAWW010001047.1:0-2348 GCA_038534415.1 Bacteroidota bacterium
ATGAAAACAGCACCCAAGGCAGTACTAACGTTATCCAAAGTAAAGGTCTCTTCAAAATCATAATTTAATAAATCCTTAACACTGGCGAATTTAAAGAGGGATTCATCCAGTTAAAACGAGAACTTGGTGAACTGACTGAATGAATCCCTGAATGGGATGGGCAGTTTGATCAAAGGATCATTCCAGCAGCCACAGTCTCATTGGTAAATTCGTCAATCAAAATTACACTCCCCGTCGAACGGTTGCGCGTATAGGTATCATGCATCAGGGGAACCGTTGTGCGAATGAGCACACGTCCAATATCATTTAAGCCTAAGCTTTTATCATCTTCTACTCTATGCAAGGTATTTACGTCCACCTTGTACCTAACATCTTTGATGATGCAACGGGCATCTCTGGAAGTATGCTTGATTTTATACTTTCCACGAGGCACGAGTTTCTTTTCGTTCATCCAGCAAAGCATGAGATCGATATCTTGGCTGACCTCTGCTTGATTTTCGGGCTTGACGATCATATCTCCGCGACTAATATCAATATCATCTTCTAGGGTCATGGTCACTGACATCGGGGCAAAGGCTTTCTTTCTAGGACCGTCAGCCGTATCAATCGATTTGACTTTTGAGGTAAAACCAGAGGGCAAAACCATCACCTCATCACCAGGCTTAAATACCCCACCCGCGACCTTACCGGCATATCCTCTGTAATCTGGGTACTCTTCTGACTGAGGACGGATTACATATTGTACCGGGAAGCGACTATCCACAAAATTGAGGTCATTGCCGATATGAACTCTTTCCAGCGCATATAGCAAAGGGGTTCCTTGGTACCAATCCATATTGGATGAGCGTTCAACAACGTTGTCTCCCTTAAGCGCACTGATCGGAAAAAATTGGATATCTGGCACATCTAGTTTAGAGGAGAAGCTTTTAAATTCTTCTACCACCTTGTGGAACTGCGCCTCGTTATAATCCACCAAGTCCATCTTATTGACACAGACAAATAGGTGCTTGATCTGTAGCAGAGAGCTGATAAAGGCATGTCGCCGAGTCTGCTCCAAAACGCCATGACGCGCATCAATCAATACAATCGCTAAGTTTACGGTGGATGCACCTGTAACCATATTACGCGTATACTGAATGTGGCCTGGTGTATCGGCGAGGATAAACTTCCGCTTAGGAGTAGCAAAATAGCGATAGGCCACATCGATGGTGATTCCTTGCTCGCGTTCTGCTTTGAGGCCATCGGTAAGGAGGGCCAAATCTATGTGATCACTACCACGACGCTCAGAGGTTTCCTCTATCACCTCCAATTGGTCTTCGAAAATTGACTTTGTATCGTACAACAAACGACCAATCAGGGTGCTTTTTCCATCGTCAACACTTCCGGCAGTCGAAAATCTTAATAAATCCATTAATGTATATTTTTTGATTGGAGGAAGCGTTTTTTGTCACCACTCTTCCAGCAATCTCTGATTCAATAATTAAAAGTATCCCTGCTTTTTGCGGTCTTCCATTGCGCTATCAGAGCGCTTATCATCAGCACGACCTCCACGTTCCGTAGTACGGGTAGCGGCAATCTCATCGATGATGGTAGGAATGGTGTCTGCGTCTGACAATACCGCCCCAGTACAGGTAGCATCTCCAATGGTACGGAAGCGAATCTTTCGTTCCTCGTACTCTTCTCCGTCTAGCAGACTAATGAAATCAGTATCAGCGAGCCAAACGCCGCCTCGGTTTACCACCTTGCGATTATGCGCAAAATAAAGACTTGGCAAATCGATTTTTTCCTGCTGGAGATACATCCAAACATCCATCTCAGTCCAGTTAGAGATCGGAAAGACGCGGAAGTTTTCTCCTTGGGATTTGAAGCCATTGAATAGGTCCCATAGCTCAGGACGCTGATTTTTAGGTTCCCACTGCCCAAACTCATCTCTATGCGAGAAGAAACGTTCTTTGGCTCTGGCTTTTTCTTCATCACGACGCGCGCCGCCTAAACAGCCATCAAAACCGTGCTCCTCGATTGCATCAAGTAGGGTGATACTCTGCAAAGCATTGCGACTAGGATTGGGGCCTTTTTCTTCGACAGCCTTTCCTTGATCGATAGAATCTTGCACAGAAGCGACAATCAGTTTGGCACCCATGTCCGCGATAAAACGATCGCGAAACTCAATGGTCTCCTGGAAATTATGCCCCGTATCAACGTGCATCAATGGGAAAGGAATCTTTGCTGGGAAAAATGCCTTTCTCGCCAAATGAGCGATAGTGATAGAGTCTTTTCCTCCGGAGAACAATAAAACCGGGCGTTCAAACATAGCGGCAGCTTCTCTAATGATGAAGATTGCCTCAGCT
>JBCAWW010001048.1:0-2347 GCA_038534415.1 Bacteroidota bacterium
TGTAGAGATCCCGGATAAGCGCTTTCCGCGATGCTTCAAGCAATTTCCGGGATGAGGTTTTCCGAAATTTCCATCTGACGAAATACTTATGTACAAGCCGTAGCCTCGGCCAAGGAGGGCAATTGATCCGCTGCGGTTTTCTCTACAGCGGATCAATGGGGGGCGGGCTCCCCCTCTTTCAATCTGAAATCGTATTGCTTTACTGCTTCGCAAAACGCTTCCCTCTTTTGCTTTGAATAGCAAAACTTCCCTAATACCTCGTCTTAAACTTCTCGTACAGATCCTTTTGTTTATTGCCGAGATTGATCTCGCGTCCTTGGATGAAGGCATGGATCACATTCGAACTACGCATATCCAAAATATCTCCCTCCGAAACGATCAAGCTTGCATCTTTCCCCACCGCAAGCGTCCCACACTGCTCCTCTATGCCCAATATCTTCGCCGGATTAGCCGTAACGGCCGCAAGGGCTTCCTCTTGCGTCAAACCATAAGCGGCTGCGGTACCCGCCTGAAAGGGCAAGTTGCGACAATCCCAATTGCTCGTCATCGTCAAAGCAAAAAGTACCCCCGCCTCCTGCAATTTGGCTGGCAGACTATAAACGGCATCAATATCATCATCAGTCATTCGAGGCAAATCATGTAGCTTGGTGATGACAACAGGTATTTCATACTCAGCTAAGAGTTCTGCTTGCAGGTGAGCCTCCTTGCCACCAAAAATCACGATGTCCAAATCAAATTCTTGGGCCAATGCAACTGCGCCTAATATTTGCTTCTCGGTGCTGGCGCGGATGTAGAGCTTACGTTCCTTACTGAGCACCGGGACCAAGGCTTCTAAGTGAAGATCAGAAGCCCTGAGTTTATCATTTTCTAAAGCAAGTTTATAGGCAGCCGCGTCGCGAAACGATTGATAGATACGTTCCAGACTACTTTTTATCCGTTTTTCCTGCTCCGCTCTCGGGGCAGCATAAGATGAATTAGAAATTGACATCCTTGGCCAATTGAGGTAAACCCCATCATCGGCAAGGATCGCCGCATCTTCATAGTTCCAAGCATCTAATTGCATGACCGAAGACGTTCCTGAAAATAAGCCCGAACTTGGCGCAATCTGAGCCATGAGGATCCCGTTGCTACGCACAGTTGGGGTAACCCGGGAATCTGTATTATAAGCAATCAGCGCTCTGGCGTTTGCGTTGAGCGCACCTACTTCTGACTGATCTCGTGTCGGGCGAACCGCTCCAATCTCCACCAAACCCAATGACGAACCAATCAGGATCATCCCCGGATAGATATGCTTACCACTACAATCAATGCTACGTGCATTTTTATAAGCTCGTGTGATCCTTCCGATTTCGACGATCTTGCCATCTTCCAAAAGGATGTCTGCCTGTTCTAAGACTTCTCCATTGCCAAGATGGATGGTCGCGCCCAGTAGCATGATGGGCTGAGACTGCTCGGGTGCTGGTTGGGGCACTGACTGGGCCAAAGTTACCAGAGGGAGCAATAATAAGAGGTATATATAAAGAGATTTCATTGTTTCTGATTTGAGGATTAATCTTCAAGGCCACCGACATGATCACAACCGTATTCGGGCACAGTCCTACGACCGGGAAAGCTAGGGGAATCGCCATTGGCCTCCGCACGCATGGCAGTGAGGATTCGTTGCCGCTCTGAGGCCATGCGCTGACGCATGAGCATATCGCTTGCGGTATCAAAATAAAGCGCTCCATCAATCCACACATTGAGTGGCTTGGCATAAATCGACATGGGATAGGCACTCCAGAGCACCAAGTCCGCGTCCTTGCCGACATCCATACTACCCAATCGATCGTCGAGATTAAGGGCCTTGGCGGCATTGAGGGTAACCATCTTCCACGCTTCTTCCTCAGAGACACCTCCGTATTTGATGGCTTTGGCGGCTTCTTGATTGAGGCGACGAGCCATCTCACGATCATCAGAGTTGATACAGACATTGACGCCTGCCATCTGCATGAGGGCTGCATTGTAGGGGATGGCGTCGATCACTTCATATTTGTAGGCCCACCAATCCGAAAAGGTCGAACCCGTAGCGCCATGCTGAGCCATTTTGTCGGCTACCTTATAACCTTCGAGGATATGAGTAAAGGTATTGACCCTAAAGCCTTCTGCTTCTGCCAAGCGCATCAGCATAGTGATCTCAGATTGTACGTAGGAGTGGCAAGTGATGTAACGATCGTCCTCCAGTATTTCCAGCAGGGTCTCTAATTGCAGGTCTGGTTTAGGGGGGATAAGGTTTTGCGCTTGCCCCATTTCTCGCCACTTATCCCATTGCTGTTGGTAGCTTTTCGCTTCGCGAAACGCATCTTTGATC
>JBCAWW010001049.1:0-2344 GCA_038534415.1 Bacteroidota bacterium
CTCTTATTTGTCTCCCAAGCAGGTCAACGCCATCCTTAAAGAAGTCATGCAAGAGCAAACTTACTCGCCAAACTATGGCTATCGTTAGGGTTGGCAGTTTTTTTATAGGCTTGTACCCCACCTTCATAAGTTTGCTCTTGCATGACTTCTTTAAGGATGGCGTTGACCTGCTTGGGAGACAAATAAGAGGGTTTTACCTTGATTAAGCGGAAGAAATACTTTCCTACTAGTTTCTTAAAGCTACTCGTGGCCTGAATCGCTTTTTTTGCCTGTTTGAGCACCTTCGTATCTGATGTATCTATCTCCAAAAGACTAATCAAACCATCAACGACCATCTTCCCTCGCATGGAAATAAAGGTCGCGATCAACTCTTGTATGACACTTGCTACTAAACTGAGTACTAAGAATATAAATACGATACCAATGATTACTTCCAGTATTTCCATAAGGACATATTTGAATAAAGGGGTAATATCTAGGCTCTGAAATGATCCAAAAGAACATTTTCGGAGGCTGTTATATTCAATTTATTCAATTTTTGGTCTTTACATAATAAATGAGCGAAATACTGAATCCAAGCAGCTTGGGTAAATCCTTGAACTAGATTAAGGCTTTTTCTTATCCTAGTTCAAGTGCTAGCCTCCTGCGCAAGTGATAAATTGCAGTATGAACCCAACTCAAAGCATGAAAGCAGCAATCACAACCCAAGCCGGAGACCCAAGTGTAATAAAGATAAAACAAGTAGCCGTCCGAGAAGCAAAAGAGGGCTGGGTATTGGTCAAGGTCAAAGCTTTTGGTCTCAATCGATCGGAGATGTACACACGCCAGGGGCATTCGCCAAGCGTCAAATTTCCACGCATCCAAGGGATAGAATGCGTGGGCGTGATCGCAGATGATCCTTCGGGTACCTACCAAAAAGGCCAGCAGGTCGCCGCCATTATGGGAGAGATGGGCCGCGCTTTTGATGGCGGATATGCGGAGTACGCGACCCTACCTTTGGCGATCATCTTTCCTTTTGAGAGTAGTCTCGCTTGGAGTACGCTGGGCGCTATCCCGGAGATGTTTCAAACCGTCTCTGGTTCCCTAAATCAAGCCCTTGAGCTGCAAGCAGGAGAGACGCTATTGATAAGAGGGGGCACTTCCTCTATTGGGATGCTTGCCACCCAGCTCGCCAAAAGCATGGGCGCTAGCGTAATTTCTACTACTCGCAATCCAGCCAAAAAAGCAGCTCTACTTGCCAATGGTTCAGATCAGGTAATCATCGACAATGGCAGCATTGCGGCGAGCCTGAGAGAGGCGTTCCCCGCAGGGGTAAACAAAGTCCTAGAACTGATCGGCACCCGCACGCTCAAGGACTCGCTCAAATGTATCGCCACCAAAGGTATAGTTTGTATGACCGGCATCCTCGGCAATGAATGGACGATGGAGGCATTTAGCCCGATGGGCGACATCCCTTCGCTTGGCCGTTTGACAGTTTATATGGGCGACGCCAACAATCTATCGAAAGACCTATTGCAAGATTTTATCAATCGAGTTGAGGCTGGCGAGATCAAACTCAATATTGACAGAGTGTTTAAGCTCGAACAAATCGTCGAGGCGCATACTTATATGGAAGCCAATAAGGCGAAAGGGAAGCTGGTGGTGGAGCTGAATTAGGTCTGAGACTGCATGGATCTATTGTTTCAAGCCCTTTGCCATCAAACCGCCATAGGCTGTTACCCTCAGTTTAAAAGTATCGCCGGGAAAGTACATTTTGTGAGGCAGCATCACATCCGACTGATCCAAGTATAAAATCTTTACTAGAAAAGATAGCCGTGTTGAATCCTTGTAGCCTTCGAAGGTGTTCTCATAATCCTTACTCAACAAAACCCCATCTACCCCAAGTGGCTTAGGCCATCTTGTAGTATCATAAGGATCTGAAAAGTTGAAATTTCTAAATCCCGCTTTGCAAACCCCATTATGCTCTTTGACAATTAAATCGACATGAAGGGTATCTCCAATATCAAAACGTGCATTATTGATCTCGGCAATGCGGATTTTCTCAGCCTCTTCAGCACGAGAATGCTCATCACTTTCATACTGAAGCATATCCCCCATAATGCTGACTACATTTTGCGCTTGATCTTCAAAATGTATCCCATGGCAATAAAAATGAAAACTTGTAGCCAAGAAATATAACTGTGTTTTGGGACCGGAGATCGAATCTAGAAATAATGCCAATGCCGATTCTGCTTTGACTTTGGTCAGAGCATCGAGGATTTCGACTTCCACCAATTGGAGATTTTTGCCATGGGATACATTTTGAAGATCAAGCGCAAAATGTAGTCAGCATTATGGGGGATAT
>JBCAWW010001050.1:0-2341 GCA_038534415.1 Bacteroidota bacterium
TAGTGTTAGAAGTAAAATTCTATGGAAGGTAGCCTAGCAGCTTATTTTGAGCTATCCAACCTTATCCAAGCAGCAGCTTTAACCATTTCTTTACAAAATGGTAATTTTGTTAATTAATTGATAGTCAGTGGTTTGCTGCTTGTTCATCTCTTGACTCGTACGTCCCGCTCGGCTTGAACGATCAAAATAAGCTGCTAGGCTACCTTCCATAGAATTTTACTTCTAACACTATTATTTTATGGAAATCAATCTTCAACACGCATTCAAATTTGTCGTATTGACATGTTTTATGCTCATATCTTTGGGAGGATGGGCCCAAGGAAATGCCACCATTACAGGAAAAGTGAGGGATGCCAATGGCCCTTTGCCTGGAGCAAGCATTAAGGTCTTTGGCACTGAAAAAGGAGCGGTCTCTGACCTAAACGGAGACTTTCGCATTTCTGGATTAGAGGCAGGCAAAGTAAGCCTCACTATTTCTTTTATCGGTTATCAAAGCAAGGAGGTTTCTGTTTCTGCAAAGGCAAACCAAACATTGGAGATTGAGACCATAGAGATGACCGAAGCAATCGCCGAGCTCGATGAAGTGGTAATCAAAGGATCATACATTCCCTCACAAATCCGCGCTTTTAACATCCAAAAGGAAGCTTCTAATATCCAAAATGTGATTGCGGCTGATGGCATCGGTAAATTACCCGATAGAAATGCAGCCGAAGCAGTGCAGCGTATTCCTGGGGTTTCTATCGAAAGAGATCAAGGTGAAGGTCGTTTTGCCCTCGTTCGAGGAACGCCAAGTCAATGGAACGCCAACTTGGTAAATGGAGACCGTCTTCCTTCCACTGATGGTTTTAGCGGTACCAGACAGACAGCATTGGATATCATTCCCTCTGAGTTAATCGAATATGCCATCGTCTCTAAAGCATTGACGCCAGATATGGAGGGAGATGCCATCGGTGGATCTATTAATTTTTTGACGAGAAGAGTACCTGAAAATCGGACGTTAAACGTGTCTTTGGCTGGTGGATATAATGATCAAATCCAGTCTGGAAACTACAATGCCTCTTTGATTTACGGAGATAAGATCGGAGAAAAATTTGGCTTCCTCGTATCTGCCGCAGTTTGGAACCGTCCTTGGGCCTCTGACAATTATGAATTGGAGTATAATTTTGATTTACCCGGACAGCAAGGATATTCTGTTAACCAACAAGAGTTGAGAGATTATGAAGGGATTCGCAATACAGTAGGGCTCAATCTATCTGCTCAGTATGATATCAATGCCAACAACAACATTTATGTCAGAGGGATTTACGATGTCTTTAGTGATTACGAGTTTGCGCGTGAGCACATTTATACATTCCCCGAAGGGCCAGACGAAGACCTAAACGAGGGCTCTGCCTCATTGCGTGCTCGTACGGCTGGTTTTTTGACAACTCTTTATGGTGGGGAGATCGGAGGTGAACACAATATTACTTCAAAACTTGCCCTAGATTGGAAAGCCTCTAGCTATACTTCTGATGTTACCTTCGGCAACAATATCGGTACCATCCCAGAAGAAGAAAGCGGGATCCAACTTGTACAATTTGAACAAGGCGGAGCTTTTGGCAATGTCTCTGATGATAACTTTATGTATTGGAATTTTGATTCTCCTTCTGGAGTAGGAGGGGGCAATGCTGGAGACCCTTTTCAACCCAATTTTGAAGGCGGCTTGACTCCCCAAGCCATGGTCAACTCATTGGCTGGTGTTTTTCGCGGCGAATCAAACGAAGCAGACCTAGTCGGGCAATTAAACCTCAAGTATGAGGCTACTAATCGCTTGAAATTTAAGTTTGGCGGCAAATACAGAAATAAAACCCGTGAGGCAATCAATCAGACAAACTTCTTCATTCCATTAGCTTTATTTGGTGCTCCTCTGCCATTCACTTTTTATGCAGATCAGGAGGTCGAACCCTATGATGTAAAAGGAGGCTTTTTGCAAGAGTTAAAACAGCCTTATGATGCCTTGTTGCTCGAAGAGACCATTACTCCCGGAGCCATCGACGAGCTAACCCAAAATGTATTTAATAATAAAGACGCTTATTTTCCTTTTACCTCTGCCCCAAATGAGTTGTCGGGATACACCGGGACAGAAAATGTAGCGGCGGCTTATGCAATGGGTGAGTTTGACTTTAGCAGCAAACTGTCTATGCTAGCTGGCGTTCGCTTTGAGTACACTTCAGTAACAATTGATGGCTTTGAGCAAGATACTTCTGGAACCTTGAATACAATTACAGAAACTGCATCTTATGGCTCACTACTCCCAGCGGTGCATTTCAAATATAGTCCAATAAGCAATTTCAATCTCCGC
>JBCAWW010001051.1:0-2332 GCA_038534415.1 Bacteroidota bacterium
TATGAGAGAATTTATCGATCCTTTGCTCGATCATTTTATCTGTATCGAGCTCAGCGAAGTAGGCCAAGTCTTCGGTTATCTTAGCTTTGACTGCGGCAAAGGCATCCTCTGGATTTTTATGTGCGCCCCCTAATGGCTCATTGATAATACCATCAATGATTTTAAGGCGAAGATTGTCGGGAGCAGTAAGTTTAAGTGCTTCTGCAGCTTGTTCTTTTTTCTCCCAAGAGCGCCATAAAATACTAGAGCAGGATTCAGGTGAGATCACAGAATACCAGGTATTTTCGAGCATGTAGACTTTGTCTCCAACCCCTATACCTAAGGCTCCCCCAGAAGCTCCCTCACCGATCACCACACAGATGATAGGTGTACGCAAAACAGCCATTTCCATAAGGTTACGTGCGATCGCTTCTCCTTGTCCACGCTCTTCTGCTTCAAGGCCTGGGTAAGCACCGGGCGTATCAATCAAGGCGATGACTGGAATTTGGAATTTCTCAGCCAACTTCATCAATCTCAATGCTTTACGGTAACCTTCTGGATTGGGCATACCAAAATTGCGGTATTGACGCTCTTTGGTAGTGCGCCCTTTTTGTTGCCCAATAAACATGACCGGCTGCCCATTGATACGGGCCATTCCACCAATCATAGCTTTATCATCTTGAAAATTGCGGTCGCCAAAGAGCTCCACAAAATCGTCTGAGATATGCTTTATATAATCGAGGGAATAAGGTCTTTCGGGATGGCGGGAAATTTGTACTCGCTGCCAGCGGCTCAAGTTTTTATAGATATTGACTTTGAGCTCTTGGATCTTCTGTTCAAGTTCTGAGGCGACGTTGTCCACTTCTACTCCGTTTTCCTCGGCCGTCTGCTTCATCTCTCCTAGCTTGCTCTCCAGTTCAAAAATCGGCTTTTCGAAGTCGAAAATGTTGTTCGGCATCATATGCTTATTTCAGATTCTTAAATAAATATACAAAAAATCCGCAAATCCGCTAAGGTGATTCTTTGAATGCTGCACATATCGTATTCGGGATCATGTCTGAAAAAAGAACGGTTCGTCCTAAAAGACGAACCGCCAAATTTAACTAAATATCTTATAAACCCTATCCACGATCTTGGATTGGTGTATAATCGCGGGTATTGGCCCCAGTGTAGATCTGACGTGGACGGCCAATCGGCTCACCGTTTTCACGGTTTTCTTTCCACTGAGAAATCCAGCCTGGCATGCGGCCAAAAGCAAACATTACCGTAAACATGTTGACCGGGATTCCTAGTGCCTGATAGATAATACCAGAGTAGAAATCTACATTTGGGAACAATTTACGGGCAGAGAAATACTCATCATTGATAGCTGCTTTCTCTAAACCTTTAGCGATATCTAGGATCGGATCATCGATATCCATTTCGTCTAGGATCTTGTCAGCGTATTTTTTGATTACTCTCGCACGTGGATCGTAGTTTTTGTACACACGGTGTCCAAAGCCCATCAAGCGGAATGGATCTGACTTATCCTTGGCCTTGTCTAGGTACTTATCGGTATCACCACCATCCTTTTCGATAGCGTCTAGCATCTCCAATACTTTTTGGTTGGCACCACCGTGAAGGGGTCCCCACAAGGCACAGTTACCAGCGCCTAATGCAGCAAAGAGATTGACGTGAGAAGAACCGACTAGCCTTACAGCAGAAGCAGAACAATTTTGCTCATGATCAGCGTGAAGGATCAAAAGAGTATCGAGAGATTCGGCGATGGTTTGATCAACTTTGCCAAACATCATATGTAGGAAGTTCTCTACATATCCCAAATTTGGATCCGGATCGATGTAAGCCTTTCCTTGAGAGCGACGGTAGATATAAGCCGCCAATGCAGGCATATGGCCTAGGATGCGGTAGATCGAAGACCAACGAACATTCTCGTCATTCCAAGAATCTAGCGTTTCTGGATAAAAGCCAGAAAGAGAACTCAAGATGGCAGATAGCATTCCCATTGGATGCGTACCAGCAGGCAGGGCATCTAGGATAGCCTTTACACCAGCGGGTGGTGTAATTTCATTCATAACCGCAGACTGAAACTCATTCATCTGGGCCGCATTTGGTAGCTCTCCGTTTAGCACGAGATAGCATACCTCCAAGAAAGAAGCAGATTCAGCTAGTTGTTCGATTGGATAGCCTCGGTGTTCGAGGATTCCTTTTTCACCGTCAATAAAGGTGATCGCACTTTTGGTAGAACCGGTATTTTTGAAACCGAAGTCGAGGGTTACGTACTTTGATTGAGCGCGTAGTTTAGAGATGTCTATTCCCTTTTCATCGTAAGTACCGGTAGTTACGGGCAGCTGAT
>JBCAWW010001052.1:0-2330 GCA_038534415.1 Bacteroidota bacterium
ATTTTCTAGCCCTCAGAACATATTCAATTTCTATGGAGATCGGAATGCTGCTTCCCGATCCCTGAGACAATTATTGCATGAAAAAATATCTCAATCTCTTTGACTTCTCTCAAAAAGTGGATTACCGCACAGAAGTCCTCTCAGGCTTAACCGTCGCTTTGGCTTTGGTGCCAGAAGCAGTGGCTTTTGCTTTGATCGCAGGTTTGTCGCCCCTCACAGGGCTATATGCTGCATTTGTGATGGGATTAGTAACCTCATTGTTGGGGGGTCGTCCGGGCATGATCTCGGGTGCAACGGGTGCTGTAGCGGTGGTTTTGGTCGTATTGGCCAAATCTCACGGAGTCGAATACATCTTTGCTACCGTCATTTTGGCGGGGATTTTACAGGTAGCGGCAGGCTTTTTACGCTTAGGTAAACTGATGCGCTTGGTGCCTCACCCAGTCATCTTTGGCTTTGTCAATGGTTTGGCGATTATCATCTTCATGTCTCAATTAGACCAATTTAAAGATGGCACTGGGGCTTGGCTGACGGGTGAACCTCTCTACGTCTTGTTAGGTTTGGTACTTTTGACCATGGTAATGATCTGGGGCTTACCAAAGATCAGCAAAGCGATTCCGGCTTCTCTAGTCGCTATCCTCGCTATTTTTGGGATAGTGGTAGCCTTTGGGATAGACACCAAAACAGTAGGAGACATTGCCTCTATTGAAGGTGGGTTTCCTCCTTTTCACATACCTGATATTGATTGGAGTCTTGATACGCTCATGCTGATCTTTCCTTATGCGGGCATCATGGCTGGCGTAGGCTTGATCGAAAGCCTTTTGACCCTCAATATCGTCGATGAAATCACCGAAACCCGGGGTCGTGGTAATAAGGAAGCGGTAGCTCAAGGCACCGCCAATATCTTGTCTGGCCTCTTTTCAGGTATGGGTGGATGTGCCATGATCGGTCAAAGTTTGATCAATACTTCTGCTGGGGCGAGGGCGCGTCTTTCGGGCATTGTGGCCTCTGTCATGCTCTTGGTATTCATTATGTTTGGGTCGAGTCTGATCGAACGTTTGCCCATGGCGGCCTTGACAGGTCTGATGATTATGGTTTCTATTGGCACCTTTGAATGGGCGAGTTTTCGGACGTTCAACAAAATGCCTAAGTCAGATATTTTTGTGATGGTACTGGTAACCTTGGTTACCGCAGTCCTGCACAATCTTGCCTTAGCGGTATTGGTAGGGGTGATAATTGCGGCGCTCGTTTTTGCCTGGGACAATGCAAAACGCATTCGTGCTCGCAAGCGCATAGACGATAAGGGCGTTAAGCATTATGAAATCTATGGCCCGCTATTTTTTGGTAGCGTAACCGTATTCAACGAAAAGTTTGATGTACTAAACGATCCTGAAGAGATCGTCATCAATTTTGAAGAGAGTCGCGTGGTTGATATGTCTGCCATTGAGGCCCTCAATAAGATCACTGAGCGTTACCACAAAGTGGGCAAGACGGTTCACCTCAAGCATCTCAGCCCCGATTGCCGCAAGCTGCTTGCCAATGCAGAGGCAATCATTGACGTAAATGTAGTCGAAGATCCAAGCTATAAATTGGTGGTGGACAAGCTTTAGCATTACGAAATGCCCAACACTAAATATCCAATGTCGATGGTTATACTCGACACTGGATATTTTTTTGCTGAATAGTGGCCACTATTACTGCATTATGCGTTCCGCAAGGCGGGGACTGAGACGATTGATGAGCTTGAGCAGCTTTACTTTGCCGACACTGATTTCATACTGATCGCGAGCAAAAGCACGTATAAATTCATCGGCTAGTTGCTCAGGAGATATCTTGCCCTTGCCTCTACCGCGGGTCATTTCGGTATCCACTAAGGGCGGGATGATTTCAAATACCTTTATGTTTTCGAGCTGATAGCGCAAAGCTTTCGTGAAAATATGTAGGCCCGCTTTGGTGCCACAATAAACAGGAGCCGCCATTTTGGGGACGAATCCCAAGCCCGAACTTACATTTACAACCGCCGATTCGGTTTGATTTTGCAGGGTGGGAAGCAAGAGACTGATTAGTTTGAGAGGCACTTTTAGATTGACCTCAATCTCTCGTTCAATTTTTGCCAATGCTTGTTGCTCTTCTGCAAATTGATAGTTGTACTGGATACCGGCATTATTGATGAGGATACTAAGGTCAGAATGTTCTTGCTCAATAAAGACGATCAGTCGATCCAAGTCCACTGGATCTGAGAGATCACCTTGAAAGGGGATTACAGAGGGGTATTGAGCACTAAGATGAGTCAGCTTTTGAGCATTGCGACCAAGGGCAATGATTTGGTTATC
>JBCAWW010001053.1:0-2323 GCA_038534415.1 Bacteroidota bacterium
GTGATACCTAGTGCCAGCACGCTATTTTATCGCTACCTACAGCCGCTTATCGAAGCAGGGCATGTCTTCATTGCCACTCCCCCTTTGTATTTGGTTAAAAAGGGCAAAAACGAACGTTATTGCTGGAGTGAAGAAGATCGCCAAGCTGCCATTAAGGATATGGCCGGCGGTGATGAAAACAAAGTACATATCCAGCGTTACAAAGGTCTGGGAGAGATGAATCCTTCTCAGCTTTGGGATACGACGATGGACTATGATACTCGTACCCTGCAGCGTGTCACCATTGAAAGTGCCGCTGATGCAGATCGTCTTTTCTCAGTCTTGATGGGAGACGATGTCCCGCCAAGACGCGAGTTTATCGAGCGAAATGCAAAATATGCCAACATAGACATATAGGACTGATTTTCAGTTAATTAAAAAAGGAGAGTTGTAATTCAACTCTCCTTTTTTGCGTTTGAAGCTGTAAGAAATGACTGATTACATCGCAGTTCTGCCCCGAACTTCTGTGTAATATGATGATTCGAAATATGGCATGCGTCTCACACACATTTATTTTTCAAGTCATTTTTTTATGAGAAAACTCAACCTTTTTCTACTACTAGCCTGCCTTTTGCCAGGCTTTCTTGCCGCTCAAACACTAGATCGCAATTGTGCGACTACTGAGTACCTCGAATTGCAAATGCAACAAGATCCTAGCCTACAAATGCGCATGGATCAAATCGAGCGGTTTACCCAAGATTATGTCAACGAAGCTCAACAATCAGGGCAAAGAGTGTCAGGTGTAATCAGCATTCCTGTAGTTGTCCATGTGGTATATCGCAACACTACTGAAAACATTTCTGATGCTCAAATTCAGTCCCAGCTAGACGTACTTAATGAGGATTTTCGCCGTACCAATAGCGATGCGGACAATGTTTGGTCCCAAGCCGACGATGTAGAGATTGAGTTTTGCCTCGCAACCGTAGACCCTAGTGGAAACTCCACTACTGGTATTACCCGCACTTCAACTAGAAAGCGTTCCTTTAGCTATTCAAATGATGGCGTTAAGTTCAATAGTTCTGGTGGTAAAGATGCATGGCCAGCAGCTGATTATATGAATATGTGGGTTTGTAACCTTGGCAGTGGCCTTTTGGGTTACGCTCAGTTTCCAGGTGGCGCTGCGGCGACTGATGGGATAGTGATTGATTATGCATACTTCGGCAATACTGGTACTGCGACATTCCCTTATGATTTAGGTCGTACTGCAACTCATGAAGTAGGCCACTACCTAGGACTTCGCCATATCTGGGGAGACGGACCTTGTGGGGTAGATGATTTCGTATCGGACACTCCTGAGTCAGATGCTTCCAATGGTGGTTGCGCTATCGGACATGTTAGCTGTGGCTCTGTAGATATGGTCCAAAACTATATGGATTATTCTTACGATGCTTGTATGAACCTCTTTACCCTAGGTCAGGGTACCCGTATGCGTTCTTATTTTGATGCTGGTGGCTCACGTGCTAGTCTTCTCAACTCCAATGGTTGTGGCAATGGAACAGGAGGCGATCACTGTACAAACTTGGTACAAGATGCAGACGAAACAGGGGTTGATTGTGGCGGAGTTGATTGTCCTGCATGTCCTCCAACTGGCAGCTGTGATGCAGTTACAGGTGTTTCGGATAGTTATACCACTAAAGGCAAGAAAAATACGAAGCTCAACATTTCATGGAACGCCGCCGCTGGTGCTAATAGCTACACTGTCACACTATCAGGTGGTGCGGGAAGTGGTTCATCTACCACTACTTCGACTTCCATCCAGCTTAGTGGATTGACTCGTAGCACAGCTTATACTTATACGATCACCACAAATTGTACTGGTGGTAGTGCTTCAGCGGGACCGTTTTCGGCTACTTCACCAGCTCGTTTTGATGGTACGCCAAGCCTAACGCTATATCCTAATCCAGCCAAAGAATGGGTAGTACTCGAATTTACCCCAATGGAATACGAGACTGCTACAGTAGAAATATTTGATCTCGCAGGTCGCAAAATTTATCGCGATGAAAACGCCTCGACTTTAGACGGATATGTAGAACTTGATATCAGTCAACTCAAATCAGGCATATACCTGATCAGCCTTACTGACGGAGATGCAGGACGCTATGTTCAAAAACTGATCGTAAACGATTAGGGTTTCAAACGTATTTTCATTCAAGGGAGTTGCACATTTAAGGTGCGACTCCCTTTTTTCTTAGCTCCTAGCCCAATCCTATCACATTCTGTTAATCTTTCTGTAAAAGGAAGCCAAAAACGTTTGCAAATCTATGCTTTCTTGTTACTTTTGCCA
>JBCAWW010001054.1:0-2322 GCA_038534415.1 Bacteroidota bacterium
TGATGATCCATTTTACCGCCTCAAGGCCAAAGGCACGCTCGATCTCGAAAAGCTAATGCAAGTTTATCCGGTTGACAGCATGACCCTACGCGGCATAATAAACCTTAGCGATTTTGAGACTGAGGGTCGCTATTCTGATTTAGAAGCAGAACGATATGATGCCTTGCAAGCTAGTGGTAGCGCGCAAGTCAAGGATTTATTCTATTCGGACCTTTGGTATGTGCAGCCAGGCTTTGCCATCGACCAAGGAAGCGCCGACTTCACTGCGGACAAACTGATTCTCAAAAGCGTCAGCGGGAAACTCGGCAAGAGTGATTTTAGCGGACAGGGCTATATCGATAATTATCTCGCCTACGGCCTTATGCCCAACCAGCCCTTGGGCGGAAATTTAACCCTTACTTCCAATCGTCTAGATGTCAACGAATGGATGGTAGAAGAAACTGGGGCAAGCACCGAAAGCTCAACTAGCACGGAAGAAGAGCCCTGGGAGGTCATTCCGGTACCAGACTACCTCAATATGAGCATACAGGCCAATGCCAAAGAAATCATTTATGACGATCTAAACCTCAAAGGCTTTACTGGCAAAATCAATGTCGCAGAAGAGCAGATGAGTATGGAAAATATCAAATTTGATATGTTTGGCAGTCAAGTGGGTATGAACGGGCTCTACGAAACTAGCAACCTCAAGCAACCTACTTATAACTTTTATCTCGACATCTCGGACCTTAGTGTAGATGATGCTTATCAATATTTTAGCCCTATTCAAGCGTTTGCCCCAGCATTGGAGTTTCTCAATGGAATCGCCAATACTGAGCTAGGCATCAAAGGAAGGCTCAAAGACGATATGTCGCCTGTATTGGAAGACCTATATAGCCTAGGGTCATTTCAGCTTAAGCAAGGTGAATTCAAAGAAGCGCCCATATTTACGGCTTTGGCGGATCGCACCAAGCTCAACGCATTACGTAATTTTAGCTTTGAAGACGTAAAAGGGAAATTCGAAATCGTAGATGGCTACCTGATCGTAGCTCCTATTGACCTCGAATACCAAGGTATAAAACTACAGCTGAGTGGCCGCCAGAGTCTAGCAGGTACGCTTGATTATAAAGTTACCATAGATGCTCCCTCTGGTAGCATCGGAGACCAAGCGTTCCAGGCACTGGGTAACCTAAGCGGAGGGGCGATCCCAACCAGTGATAGAGTCGTGGTCAATCTCCTGGTTGGGGGTACTTCTAAAGCCCCTAAGATTAATGGAGCAGGTGGCGGAACAGGTGATGCCGTAAAGGAGCAAGCACTTGATCTCGCTGAAGACAAACTCAAAGAGCAAACCGGCTTAGATGTTGACCTAAATAAGGACAGCCTTAAAGCTCAGGCTGATCTGGCCAAACAACAAGCCATTGACAGCGCGCAGAGAGCCTTAGATATCGCGAAACAGCAGGCTAAGGATTCGCTGGAGCGTGTAGCCAACCAAGCCAAAAAGGAAGCAGAGCAAGCGCTCGAAGATCAAGCCCGCGAACAATTGGGAGATTCCGTGGTCAACAAACTTAAAGACTTGAAGGATAAATTTGGCTTCCCAAAAAAGAAGAAGGATAAAAACTAGAGGTGGCCGAAGTTAGGATAGCACATTTTTAGTGATACGTTTTGAGCGAGCGGTCTAGAGATTCTCACTGTTCTAGCCATTCGAGGATCACACTATAATAATCGCGTTGGTGCTTTTTGGCGTATATCCATGCTTTGTAGCTGATAAACTCATTACTGCCCACTTCATAGGTGCTTTGTTCCAAAAACGCTTCTGCTAGTGTATCCAATTTTTTGTCGAAGCGAAAACTCATATTCCGACTTAGGAGATGGATGATTTTGATGAGTTGGGCTTCGACGAGGTAGGCCTCCTCACTGAGTAATGTGCGAAACTTGCGCTTAAACTCCTTGAGGCGGTGGGTAGCATAATCCCAATCTCGCATCTCCAATCGCAAGATCAACTCTCCCAGACTTACCGTAAGCTGATAGGATTTATCAAGTTTGGAAAAGGTCTCACTATGCAGCAGTAAGTTGATCTGGGTAGTAGCTTGGGCATAGTCCTTTTTATCAAAATAGAGCCGCGCAAGATTGAAAACGATAAAGAGATCGTAAGCCGGTATAGACTCGCGAGGATGCTCTGCCTGAATTTTCAGCAAGAGTGCAATCGCTTGATCGAGACTACCCGTTCCAACGAAGTTGAAAATCTGCCCTTGATAATACGTCCAGATATATTGGTTGTATAATAATTGATTGTGTTCCAACAAGGTCTTCCCGAGCTCATCAGTATACTTTTGCGAAGCTTCAAAG
>JBCAWW010001055.1:0-2319 GCA_038534415.1 Bacteroidota bacterium
CCTACGAGCGGCTCCTCAATCAAGCTGTTATAATAAAAATCCACTGTGTCGACCTTGATCAAGCCGTAGTGGAAATTGAGTTTATAATCTCGAAAATTGCAGTACACATCGGCACTATCTAAGCCCATCTTGGTCCAGTCTACTCGGCCTTTGTTACCGACAAAGGTCAGACCGATCAAATTGAACTCTCCCTGGGTTCCTGCGATATGCGTGCTATCCCGCTGGCTTTTATAATTGAGGTCAGTATCCGTATATCGCAATACTGGAGCCTGATAAGCCGGTCCATCTGCTGCAGGGACCTCGACCATCGTCAGTTGGGGGATATTCTGACTGATTTGCCAACGAAACTTATCCCGCTTCAGGGCAATCCCTTCGGGGATATAGTCGTAAAGCGTTCTGAGATAGCGAGCTACCCGCTTACGTTCCATAGTGGTGACCGCTTGTAAAGTGATCTCCATGAAATCCTTTTGTTCTAACCGAACATAAGATTCTCCTCTGCTAACTAAGCCGTAAACGGTCGTGAAATAGGCCAATTCTTGATCCGTTCGATAGCGTTTACTCACCATGATGTTGACCAAGCTGATAAAAGCTTCCTTGGCCGTCGTGCTGGTGGTACTATCATTCCAGACACTTGCCAACATGGCCGCGGCCTCGCGACCTTTTTCATCATTGGCATTGGTCAAAACCGTCGAAAATTCTTGGTAGAATTCAGAGGGTTCGGTAGAAAAGAAACTGACCCCTTGGGCCCGGGACTGCTTACCAATAAATAAGAGTCCCACTAAGCAAAGAAAAAGAGCGATACGTGCCTTCATTGCATACATTGAATGGAGGGTGTTTTTGTTATACTTTCTGGAAACGGATGGAAGACCAATCCCCTTCCTGTTTTTGACTGATTTTTTGTAAGCCCGCAGCCTCAGCCACCGGCATGATTACTGCCTCATCACTCGGGAAAAATCCACTAATCACGAGGCTGCCATCGTCTACCAGACATTCTACATAACGCGGAATGTCTGCTAACAATACATGTCTGTTGATATTGGCAAGAATCACTTGAAAAGATGGAGCCGGAATTTTGCTGACATCGCCTAGCAAAATCTCCATTTTATCTCCTATTTCATTGCGCAGAATGTTTTCAAGGCCATTTTCATGACTCCATGGGTCGATATCGATCCCGATGACTTCTTTTGCGTTCATCTTCGCGGCAAGAATACCGAGTATTCCTGTACCACAACCCATGTCCAATACCCGCAAACCGTCCACGGCCATTTCCTGCAAATGTCGCACCATTAATCGGGTAGTCGCATGATGCCCAGTGCCAAAAGACATCTTAGGATCAATCCAAATGGTGTGCTGGAAGTCGTCTTTTTGTTCGTGAAAACTCGAAACGATCTGGCAAAAGCCCTCGATATAAACCGCTGGGTAACTCTCCTCCCAGACTGCATTCCAATTTGTTGGCGCAATCTCTTCTGAGGTATAAGACCAGCTTTGCGGATCAAATATGGCCAAAGTTTCTTTTATGGCCGCTTCGCGGAACGCTTCTTTGGGTATGTAGGCATTGAAACCATCATCGGTTTCCTCAAATCCTTCATAGCCCAAACTCATCAAGAGTGCCATGGCAGTCTCTTGGATTGCTGGCGTTAAGCTAAAAGCCAGTGCCAAATAAGTCTGTCTTGTGATATATGTGGAACTATCCTTATCTGTGTCCATCCTACTCAAATAGGTCAATCCTTACTAACTCAATAGCAAGATTGACAGGTCATTTAGCGTACGTTTAGCGTAAATGTTCTCTATAGGATAGCGTTAAATGGTAGGCAAAAATCTACAACTACTGGCAACCAGCGGCTGTTCTAAACTCGGTATAAGCAATCGAAAAATCAGCGAATCCCTTAACTTCTTCTACATAAATGGTGAAGTCTGCAAATGCTTTGACATTGGTGATATACCAATGGCCTCTATCATTGGCAAAAGCCTCACTATCTTCTTTATATACTACAAGGTCAGCAAATCCTTCGGTATCCTCTACAAAGACTCTGTGGTCTGCAAATGCCGCTACAGACTCAACATAAACGGCGCCATAAAGATCACAAATGTCTCTTTGTGGAGCTTCAATAATGGCTTGATTGCTAGGAATAGCCCAAGAAAAAAGAATACTGATCAGTGCGAATGCCTTCATATTATGCTTTGTTAAACATTCAAAGATAAAAAACTTTAATCTTATAACGCAGATAATGCCGCTCTTGGTCTAACGCAGCGCGAGAAGTTTAGGGGGAAAAGATTCCTCTCTTTTATCTCTCTAAGGAATACGGACCCAATTGGCTT